>JANTGY010000125.1 GCA_024762695.1 Anaerolineae bacterium | reverse complement strand
CGGAGTACCGTTGGATGACGCCACTCCGAAGACTACGTGGCTAACTACGAGCAGATAATAATATCTCCTTGTAAATCGAATTGGTAATTCGGTCGAACTCCGTTCGATACGCGATTAACCAAATTGCGCTACGGTTTTCATCCATTCGTGGTGCGCCGCAGGCGCGTGGTGTCTCCCTTGTAAATTATTGATATTGGATGATGAAATTTGTGGGCTAAGGATAGCATGTCGCCGGATGCGTCGCAACCAGAAATTCGGCGGGGCGGGCGTTTTAAGGAGGTTATGACATCACCCTTTGCTTATGTTAGAATCCTGACAACTATTTGCCTGTGAGCAGTTATGATTATTACGCATCTTTCGTTGACTAATTTTCGCAATTACGGCCGTTTAGAGTTAGACCTGCCTCTGGGAACGACATTGCTGCATGGCAACAACGCGCAAGGCAAAACAAACCTGTTGGAAGCTGTCTATTATTTGGCGACTTCCCGTTCGCCTCATGCCAGCCACGAACGCCAACTGCTCAACTGGGAAGCGGCGCAAGCCGACGAGCCAGTGATTGTTGGCCGCCTGGTGGCTCAGGTTTCGACCCAAACTGGCGACCGGCACATCGAAATGCGCTTGATTCAGGAAAAGCAGCGCAACGGCCGTAGCGGGCAAAGCAGTTTTCGACGGCAGGCATTGGTTGACCGGCGCAAAGTGCGGTTGATGGATTTGCTCGGTAATTTGCGGGTCGTCCTTTTCTTGCCCGAAGATGTCCAATTGCTTACAGGTTCTCCCAGCGGGCGTCGTCGTTACATGGACATTACTTTGTGCCAAATCGATCCGGCCTACTGCCGCGCCTTGTCACAGTACAACAAAGCGTTGGAGCAGCGCAACGCCCTGCTGCGCCAAATTGTGGAGGGGCAGGGGAGTTTGGATGTGCTGCCCATTTTTACGGACAAAATAGTAGAGTTGGGCAGCCAAATTTTGGGGCGACGGGCCGCTTTTCTATCTAACATTGCCCGCGAAGCGCAGCATATTCATTATGAAGCGCTGACGCAAGGGCAGGAGACGATCCGGATGCGCTATTTGCCCCGGCTGCCCCAGGATGGCAACGGCCGTAACCGCGACGCTGCCGACCTGGAAGCGGCTGGCGAATGGCTGCAAGCGAATCATGACGATACCGGCGCCATTGCCGAGCGTCTGGCCCAAACGCTGGCCGAAGCGCAGCGTAATGATTTAGGCCGAGGCGCGACCAGCGTTGGCCCGCATCGGGATGATTGGGCGTTGACGGTAAACGGCCGTAATCTAGGCAGCTATGGGTCGCGCGGGCAGCAGCGCAGCGCCATTCTGTCTCTAAAACTGGCCGAAATCAATTGGATGGAAAACTTGACCGGCGACAAGCCTATTCTCTTGCTCGATGAAGTCGTCGCCGAGTTGGATGAACGACGGCGTGGATTGTTGTTGAACGCTGTGCAACAATCAACCCAGGCTTTGCTTACCGCCACTGATCCAGGCATGTTTACAACCCAATTTTTGGAGCAAGCAACCGGCATGACTGTCGAAAACGGCCGTGTGCGACTAGACCGTCAAGTTGAGCTATAATTAACAAACAGTGAGTGAATCCCGAGCTATACTTATCACAGCAAACGTACCGGCAAAAGCAAACAACCTTAACGGAACATCAAGAGATAGTTAAAGTGACCATTGCAGGAAACGAACCTATTGACCAGGCCCTTGTCCTGATAATTGACGACAGCTTTGAAAATCGCCTTTTGCTCTCTTCGCAATTGGGCATGGAAGGGTACGACATCATCCAGGCCAGCGGCGGCATAGAGGGCATAGAAAAAGCCGAAGCCAACGATCCCGACATCATCTTATTAGACGTGATGATGCCCGATATGAACGGCTTTGAAGTTTGCGTCCACCTTAGACGAAACGAGGTCACCAGGCTCATTCCTGTCATCATGGTTACGGCGCTGCGCGAGGTCCAATACCGCATTGAAGGGATTGAAGCCGGCGCCGATGAATTCCTTTCCCGCCCCCACGTCCGCGAAGAACTCCTCGTGCGCGTTCGCACCCTCATCCGCCTTAAGCGCGCCCGCGTCAATTTGGAAGAGGAGCGCAATCGCCTCAAGTTGTTATACGACATCAGCCACGCCACCAGCACCCAACTCGACCTAAAAACCATGATGGCTGACATTATCACCTATACACAGGGTGCGATTGGGGCCACAAAAGGCAACATCATGCTCCTCAATGACGAAGGCGAGGTTAATCACAAATTCTTGATTCGGACTGGCGCGCAAGTGGAAGTTAGCGCCAGCGTTACGCGCGCGGTAATGAATGAGGGATTAGGCGGCTGGCTGATTGAACGCAAACACGGCGACATTATCGAGGATATTAGCCAGGATGCGCGTTGGGTAATGCTTCCCGATGACCAAGAAGAAACAGGCTCCGCTATCGGCGTACCTTTAACTGGTTCGCAGCGCGTGGTTGGCGTCCTCATTCTTAACCATCCAGAGCCGGGCTACTTCCGCAAAGACCATTTATCATTGTTAGAGGCCATCGCCACAACAGTTTCCACCGCCATTGAAAACGCCGATTTCTTCTCCGAAATCAATGAAGAACGACGCAAATTGGAAGCGATTTTGGCGCAGTCAACCGACGCGGTGATTACCACCGATGAGACCTGGCAGATTGCCATTTTCAATCGAACGGCCGAAAAACTCCTGGAAATTGAAGCGTCTGATGTGCTTAACTTATCTATTCGGGATGTGCCCCAATTACAGATGCTCATTCCGTTGTTTGAAAATGCGAGCGTCCATTTGGCCCCGCAAGAGATTAGCTTAAACAATCACAAGACGTTGTATGCGACCATTTCGCCCATTCAGGGTGTTGGCTTTGCGGCCGTTATGCAGGATGTAACCGAGTTTAAGCGCATTGAAGCGCTGCGGCTGGAACAAGAGCGCCGCGAAAAACAGGTGGTCAAAGAAACGTTTTCCCGTTACATGGGGCCGCGCTTGGTAGATCATGTTCTTTCGCATGAACCGGGGCTGATGGCGCGTCGGGAACGCCGCCATGCGGTGGTGATGTTTGCCGATTTGCGTAATTGGACTGGCGGCATGATTGCCAAAGTGGATCCCGGCGAGGCAATTTACCAACTCAATGAATTTTTTACCCACATGATGGAAATCGCGCTGGCTAATGACGGCACGGTATTTGAGCTAACGGGCGACGAGATCCTGGTTGGGTTTAATGCGCCGTTTGACCAGGAAAATGCGGTCTATCTGGCTTTGAAAACGGCCATTACCATGCAGCATAAATTTAACGTGCTGCGCCAAAGCTGGTATAAACGAGCCGGCACTGAGTTGGGCCTGGGAATTGGCATAGATCAGGGGGATGTGTTAATGGGGAATGTTGGGGCTGAATCGCGGTTGAGCTTCCGTATGGTGGGCGCAGCGATGAATACGGCCCACCGCCTGGTAGATATTGCTGAGGATGGTCAAATTGTCATTTCTAATTCGGTTCACACGGCGCTGATGGATAATGCACCGAAGTTGGTGGAACGCATTATGTTTTCGCAGATTGGGCCTGTTAAGTTGAAAGGCATCGAGAAACCACAGCGTTTATATGCCGCGCATATCGAACGGCCGCCTTTGGAACCGCGTTAGTCAATTATAGAGGTCGTTTGGCTGGTATGCCTACTCGTCGCGGGTACGGCGGCGGCGTTTCGGTCTCTTTTTTGATGCGTGCTAGATAGTGCGTTTCTTCCCGCTCTGGCAGTTGAATGGGGAAAAGTTGCGGGGACGCGCCTCCCAAGACCTTAATCGCGTTTAGCGCCGTTTTTGCTTCAACTGGCCCATTCTCTCCTTTTTGAGCCAGCGCTGAGCCGCCAACCCGGCATAATGGCAGCAAATACTCAACCAGGATTCGCATTTCGGCGACAGCGCGGGCGACGGCCCAGTCGTATTGGCCGCGATGGGCTGAATCTTGCCCCAGAATTTCGGCGCGCTCTGTTAAAACAGACACGTTAGCCAACCCTAGCTCAGCGACGACGGTTTCTAAAAAGCGTGTTTTTTTGGCGATGCTCTCCACCAATGTTAATTGCAAACCGGGGTATAGAATTTTAAGGGGCAGCCCAGGGAACCCGGCCCCCGTTCCGACGTCAATCAGCGCGCTTTCGTTGGGAGAACGGCCGTCTTCCTCCTCCATCGCCGTTGCACATGTCAAAGCGTCCAAAAAATGGCGCCGTTGTATTTGCTCTGGGGTGCGAATGGCCGTCAGGTTAAGACGTTGGTTCCATTCCAATAGCAGCGCCTGGTATTGGGCGAACTGCGCCAATTGGTCTGGAGTGAGATGTATGCCGAAAACGGCCGTTTCCTGGGCTAACTGTTTCATCATTGCCGACTGCGTTCCAATTCCTTCAAATCGGCGCGGATAAAATACGTATCGTATTGCTCGCCGCCAAAGGATGCTGGCGTAAAAGCTAACCACGTTTGAGTCAGTTGTACCTCGCCGCTCACGTACAACGGAATCACTGGAAACAACCCTTCGCCGCCAAACAACATATCCTCTATGCGGCGATAAAGCAGCGTGCGTTCCGTTGGGTCTAACGTTCCCGCTGCCTGACGAATTAAAGCATCCACTTCAGAGCAGGGGCGATTTTGCCTGTTTTCACTGTCCGTGCAGTGCAGCAAATCGCCAACCCAGTTCTGTGCGTCGGGGAAATAAGAGGCCCAGCCTAATTCCCACAAATCCGGTCGTGCCGCGCCCACATCGCGGCGGGTATTGGCCAACAGTGTCCCGAACTGGGATTGGTCAATTGTAATTTGCTCTGGCGCGCAGCCCAATTCCTCCACCCACATATCGCGGATCAATTCGGCCTGTCGCAGCGACAAGTCAGACGACGTCACCAGTAATGTAAAAGGCGGAATCAACCGGCAGCTGCCGAATCCGCTTTGAGCAAGCCAATGTCGGGCATCGTCAGGGCTGTAGCCAACCCCAATCTCATCAATTAATGGCGCGGCCACAACGCCAGGTGGCGTTAAATGGCGCATGGGCAGCGCTTCGTTGTCATAGATCTCATCCACCAACCGTTGTCGATCAATTGCGGCGCTAAAGGCTCGACGTACATCTGCCTCACGAAAAGCGCCGCTGTCAAAATTGAAGCCCAGGTAAAATACGGATTGGTTGGTGGTTAGGAGCGCCTTTTGGGGAGATAGACTTAACAATGCCTTTTGTTCGGCGGCGGGCAAGGGGCTGACATCGAGACTTTTAGCTTGCCATAATTGATAGGCGGGCATTGCGTCGTCAAAATAAAGGATGTTGACGATGTCTACATTGCCGGTATGGGGCAGCGGCCAAAGGCTGTTGCGATGCAAAATCGTTTGGGTGTCTGGAGTAAGCGGGGAAACAGGCATAAATGGCCCGCTGGTCCAGAGTCCTTCGGCCGCCTGCCATTCATCACCGAATTCTTCCACCAACTCTGGGGGTACTGGATGAAACAGCCATAAACTGGTGATGGTAAGAAAATAGCTGGCCGGTTTAACCAGGGAAAATTCTAGGGTGGTATCGTCTAATGCGCGCACGCCAATCGCTTCTAAATCGGCTGGGGTGGGGTTGGGGTCGCCTTGCACTTGTTCGCACCCTTCAATTAGGAACAGGATAAAAACATCGGGTGAATCTGTCTGGCGACGGCAAGCGCGTTGGATGGCGTAAACCATATCGTCGGCAGTTACAGGCCGCACAGCTTCGGCTTGATACACGCCGTCTACAACTGTGCCTGTGGCGTTGGGCTTGACCCAAAATATGTCGTCGCGTAGATGGAATATCCAGTTACGGCCGTCGGCGCTAACCTCCCAACTTTGAGCCAATTCAGGTTCAATGACATTGCTGGTATGGTTGAAGTTAGTTAATCCCACAAAGAGGTTTTCTACTAGATTGATGCCGTTCTCATCTGTTGTTTTCTGGGGATCAATGTCAATTGCAGCGCCCAAATAACTCAAATCCAACGACACAGGTTCTCGGAGAGCGTTTTCAGCCGTATCTGGTGTGGGGGTTATGGTTTGGCGGACCAGTTGGGTTACAACGCTTTCTTGCCCCTCAATAACGACGACACGGGTAACGACGATGGTTTGCGTATCGGTGCGGCTGCAGGCGATGAGGGACAGCAAAGTCAACCCCATAAGAATCCTGCCGATTCGCAACCCACGCGGATAAATTTTATTATGGTATAATCTCGTAATTCTTGTCACATCGCCATGCTATCTCATGCTCCTCACCTCGACAAGTATTTTACAAACACTGCGTGAATATTAGTAATTTGTATTGCAAGGTTTATGTGCGAGTAGTAAACTAATAACATTGATTCATCTCACCCCTTCATTAAGGATGATTCCATTATGTATGAACGCGTACTTATAATTGACGACTCCCAAGAAATTCGTGATTTTCTTAGCGACTATATCTTAAAGCCTAAAGGGTTTGAAGTGTTGATGGCATCAAACGGTCTGATGGGGCTGGAGATGGCAATTGCTAAAGAGCCGGATCTGATGATTGTCGATCAGCAGATGCCGCGTTTGACTGGACTGGAAGTGTTGGAAAAGCTGCGTGAGCGTGGTATCGAGATTCCAGCTATTCTGGCTACTGCGCACGGTTCAGAAGAAACGGCCGTCTCCGCTTTCCGTCTGGGTATCCGCGATTATGTCATTAAACCTTTTGACGCCGATGAAATTAGCGATTCGGTTGATCGCGCGCTGCGTGAGAGTCGGTTGCAGAAAGAACGCGACCAGTTGGTGCAGCAGTTGATGGAAAGTAACTCTCAGTTGCAACGTCGAGCGCAGGAACTGAATGTTTTGTATGGCGTTGGTAAATCTGTCGCTTCCTCGCTGGACCTGGAAGAGGTGCTGCATCGTGTGGTTGAAGCGGCCGTTTACGTCGTTGGGGCCGAAGAGGGTTCCCTGATGCTTCTAGACGAAGAGCATGGCGAGCTGTACGTTCGAGCTTCTAAAAACCTTGATTCTAAAGCCCAATCCATGCGCAAGAAAGTGACCGATAGTTTGGCGGGTAAGGTGTTGCAGACAAAACGCGCCATTGCTATTGGCAATGACTCGCAATGGAAGCGCACGCACACTGCGCTGCTGGTCAAATCGCTAATTTATGTGCCGCTTGTGCTGCAAAATAAACCGATTGGGGTGTTGGGCGTCACAAACCATCTAAAAGAAACCTCGTTTGACAGCAACGATACGCGCGCTCTATCGGCGTTGGGGGGCTACGCAACTATTGCCATCAATAATGCCAATATCTACAGTGAAATTGAACGGGAGCGCCAAACTTTGAGCGCTGTTGTGGACAAAACGACTGATCCGGTTTTGGTTTTGGATGAAGAGAATGTGTTAGTTTTGATTAACGCTGCCGGACGCACCGCATTTGGTTTGACCGATGCCAAACTGGTTGGAGAGCCGGTGGCTGACTTTGTCAAAGACCAGGCGGCTCTTGATTTTATTACTCAGCCAGAGACGGAGCAGTTGCAAATGACGGCCGAGATTAAATGCGAAGACGGCCGTACCTACGCTGCTGAGTTGACGTTAATTGAGGGGGGAATCCGGTCGGTGCTCATGCACGCTATTGATTAAGGCGCGTTCAGAAGTAAATTGTTGATTGCTTAACGCGCTCAAGAGGGCGATTGCATTCCCAACCAAAAATGATCTCGAAGTACAGTCCGCGTGGGCTGTACTTTTATTTTGCCAATTTGTCGTTCGTTGGCCAATGATTGGATATTTACCAGGCATAATTCTGGCAAACGGCCGTACTTTTCCTGGTAATAATCGGCGGCCCGCTGCACTTTTTCGGCAAATGGCCGTTTCTTGTCATCATCCAGCCATAACATCCCCACATTCATGGTTTTCCTCCATGATTGAGCCAGGGCAGCGGCTCAATCGTCCAAATCTATCGCTTGCCCATCAAAGAAAAATGCTCGTGGCAAGTCCGGTTTTTGCGCCGTTGATTCCGCATCAGGCATCAGATGCGGCCGGATAGAAACTGGCCGCGCCAAAAGCGGCTGCGGCCGATTGCGGTGTAAATCTTCCAAACATAAATGCAAATCATAATCGCTGATGTATGCAGCCTGGAAATGCGTCATCGCCCCGCCCACGACTGCTAAAAAGTCGCCTTGTCCTAGCAGATATTGGGCATTGGTGTCGGCCATTCCAGCCGCGGCCTGGGCCTCTTGGGGGGTTCGCGTTTGCCCCACCAACCGCACCGGTAGATTTGCCCGCAGCACGTTGTCGAGAACGGCCGTTTCCGGTCGTTCTGTGCTCAGCACGAGATGAATCCCCGCCGCCGCGCCGTATTGCAAAAGTTCGGTAAGCGCATCGCTAACCGGCCTTTGACCCGCTTCCAAAAGATGGTCGGCTTTATCGATCAGAACCACTATGGTCGGTGTTGTCGTTTCTTGTTGGCGCCGATATGCCATTTCGCCGCGCAGGAATTCCAAAGTTTCTACCGCTTCTTCCAGACGATAGCTGATTCCGGCTAACATATGCGGTAAAAAAGAAAGCGGCTCCAGAATCGCATAGGATTTCCGGCTGGCGGCGGTTTCAGGATCGATGATTAGTAGCTGTAATTGCGACTGTCGATTTTTCAGGGCTAAAGAGAGGGCCAAAGTGCGCAGCAACATTGTCTTTCCGGCGCCTGTCATACCAGCCGTCAACACATGGGTGACGTCGGGATTATCAAAATCAAGCAAGATGGGACGGCCGTCTTCGGCTAAACCCAACATGGCGGTGATGGGGGGCAAATCGGGCAGCAAAGGCAGCAAATCCAATAGGACGACCGGCGGTTCCTCTGGGCGGACAATGTGTAAACGAAGTTGCCCATCTTCGGCGCTCAAACGAATATCGGGCACATTGAGCGCTGATTTCAGTTCGTGTGTCAGGCCGCGCAGCCGTTCCCAGCCCTGGGCCAGCGGCGTTGCCAAATCGAAGCGGATGGAGCGGGGCTGGACAGCGCCGCCGGTTACGCTGGCCGACAATTGATGATGCGACAGGAACCGTTCGATTTGCTGTGATTGCAATTCTAACTGATGTTGTAGTCGTGCCTGTCGGCCGCTGTCCTCCCCCCGGGAGTGCGTGTTTTGTTTATCGGACATCGGATTCAATCTCGAATGCGAACATATGTTCTGATTCCTGAATTTAAAAAAAGGACGGCCGTTTACGGCCGTCCTCATTCATTCTGCAAAAATTCTACGCCGTTTGGCGCATCACCATCATCACTTTGCCTTGAATCTCAACGCTGGCTGCGTCAACAAAGATTGGGTCCATCGTGGGATTAGCCGGTTGCAGCCGCACTTTTTCCGGGCTTTCGTGGTAGAAGTATTTTAAGGTTGTCGTATCGTCGTCTTTGAGCCAAACGGCGACCATCTCGCCGTTCTCGGCAATCTTTTGTTCACGCATAATTACGATGTCGCCGCTGTTGACCATCGCGTCAATCATCGAATCCCCCTTAACCGTCAGGGCAAAGAGTTGGCTTGTGTCGCCGCGCAGCATAGCGGGACTAACGTCTACCATGTTATCTTCATCATAAAGTGCGTGATCCGTATTGGGTAGATCGATGGGCTGACCGGCAGCGATTGTGCCGACCATTGGAATATGTACCAGTTTTTCTACGACGTTGGAGACGGCTTCGGTTACAGCTTCGCTCACATCTTCAAACAGCGCGCGCCCCATATCAGTGAAACGAATGCCGCGCGACACGTCGGCGTCGCGTTCCAGAAGGCCGCGTTTTCGGAGCGCTTTCAAATTGTAGCTGACGACTGACGTGGAACTAATGGGCACATCTTTGCCAATTTCACGTATGGTGGGCGGACGGCCGTTTCTACGGATATAATTCCAAATAAATTGTAAAATTCTCTCTTGTCGTTCTGACAATGGCTTTTCTTTAGCCATAACGCTCGCTCCTCAACTAACGGCCGTCTGGCAAACTAAAATAAGGCCAAAACGTCGATAATCGCTCATTTGTTCTGGATTGTACACGAACAAGTGTTCGGTGTCAAGAACTTTTTGCTTTTGAGAAGGGTCTTTCCAAACTCATAAAAAAACTTGTACGTTTCAAATTCTAATGACCAATCTTTTGGGGCGTCGCCTCGGCGCTGCGCGCCTGGCGACGCCAAAGGGAGTGGGTTTTTTCAATTTTTGGGATCTTTGACCCCAAAAATTGAAAAAAACCCTTTGCCCACACCCGCACGGGGCGCGAAGCGCCCTCGTGCGGATAATACCCGGCTCACAAAATATAAGTTTGAC
>JANTGY010000124.1 GCA_024762695.1 Anaerolineae bacterium | reverse complement strand
GGCAGCGGGATTTGAACCCACGACCTCGCCGACCCGAACGGCGCGCGCTAGCCAAACTGCGCCATGCCCCGAATCGGTCTGAATTATAAAGCAAGAATACCAGTTTGCAAATCTGCGAATTGCATCAAAATAAATGTTACCCCAAGAATAGTCTTTGAATCATAAAGCGAGGATTAACGCCCCACTAAAATGACAACTGAGCGGGAACCTACGTGAATGCGGCCTTGAATTGGTAACGGCCGTTCCTGACCCACCGCGCATACGTCATTTGGCGGCATTCGGTTTGTGTTGGCAAAGATATGCCAGCGTAGTTGCCGGGGGAGGGGGGGCAGTTCAAACGAATGGTTCTGCCAGTGCATGTTCATGGCGACATAGATCGGGTCGTCGTGTGATGGGTCATTGCACAGCATGAAGGCCAGCGTATGGCTGTCCTTGCCCCAATCTGGCTGGCCGACAGCAACGCCATGCCAGGAAATATCGGCACAGCCCGCGCGCTCTTCGTTTTCATAGCGTAGATGGACCTGGCGGCGCAGCGCCGGATGGGCCTGACGAAAGGCGATGAGGTGTTGGGTGAAGCGGAAGAGGTCGGCGTTTGTTTCCAGCAGGTTCCAATCAAGCCAGTTCATCTCATTATCCTGGCAGTAACTGTTGTTGTTGCCCTGCTTGGTACGGCCCATTTCATCGCCCATTAACAGCATGGGGATACCCTGGCTGACCATCAGGATGGCGATGGCGCTGCGGGCCATGCGACGGCGCAGCGCCTCGATTTTGGGATCGCTTGTCGGCCCTTCTTGCCCCCAATTCCAACTGTAATTATCGTTGGCTCCGTCCCGGTTGTCCTCGCCGTTGGCCTGGTTGTGTTTGTGGGTGTAGGCGAATAAATCGGCCAGGGTAAAGCCGTCGTGGGCGGTGATGAAGTTGACGGAGGCGGTAGGGGCGCGCTCGGCGTACATGTCGGGCGATCCCTGGATGCGCTGGGCGATTTCCCAAACCTGATCGGCGTCCCCTTTGAGGAAGCGGCGAATGGCGTCGCGGTAACGGCCGTTCCACTCGGCCCAACGGCCGTAACTGGGGAATGTGCCCACCTGGTACAAGCCGCCGGCATCCCACGCCTCGGCAATCAGCTTGGTTTTGCCCAAAATCGGGTCGTAGGCCATTGCCTCCAGCAGCGGTGGATTGGTGAGCGGCGTCCCATCGGCGGCGCGCCCCAAGATGGACGCCAGATCGAAGCGGAAGCCGTCAATGTGGTACTCGGCTACCCAATAGCGCAGACAGTCCATCACTAATTTGCGGACGACGGGATTGTTGCAGTTCATGGTGTTGCCGGTTCCGCTAAAGTTTTGGTAACCCCCATCGGGACGCAGCATGTAATAGGTTTTGTTGTCTATGCCGCGATAGGAGATGCAACGGCCGTCTTCGCCCCCTTCAGCCGAGTGGTTAAACACCACATCGAGGTACACTTCGATCCCGTTTTTATGAAATTCTTTAATGAGGGCCTTGAACTCGTCCACCTGCATCCCATCCTTGCCGCTGGCGGCAAACCCGGCCTTGGGGGCGTAAAAGTTAATGCTGTTGTAGCCCCAATAATTCATCAACTTTTGGCCGGTGCGAGGATTGGTGAAACTGTTGTCAAATTCATCAAATTCATGGATGGGCATTAATTCGACAGCATTTATGCCCAATTTTTTAAGATAGGGGATTTTCTCGCGCATGGCGGCGAAGGTGCCAGGATGTTTGACGCCGGAGGAGGGGTGGCGGGTGAAGCCGCGCACGTGCATTTCGTAAATAATCAGGTCTTCGGCTGGCGTTTGCAGAGGGCGGTCGCCGGTCCAATCGAAATCATCATAAATGAGGCGGGCGCGGTATTGGTAGCCGTTGTTGTGTTGGGGCGGCCGTCCCCACACGTCGCGGCCGCTGATCGCTTTGGCGTAAGGATCGAGCAAAATGCGGTCGGGATTGAAACGATGTCCAGCGGCGGGGTCGTTGGGGCCGTCCATCCGGTAACCGTATTCGAGGGTCTCGTAATCCAATCCAAAAACGATCATGGCGAAGATGTGGCCGATTCTGAATTCGTCGGGAAAGGGGATTTCGGCGATGGGTTCTGCCTGACCGCGCTGAAAGAGGACGAGGGTGCAAGCTGTGGCGTGGCGGGAGAAGATGGAGAAGTTGACGCCGCCGGGAACAAAGCTGGCGCCATAGGGAAACGGCCGTCCCGCTCTCAATAAATAATCGTCCTGTTTGTGGGTGGGGTAAATATCAATTCGCTGCATCGTTGTTTTGCGGGACTGCTTGTTGGCGCAAGGCGGCTATCCCGGCCGCTTCTGAGGGATGGGCGGTAAAAAAGTGCAAAAAGCCGGTGATGGACATTGTATCCTGGATGGGTTCGCGCAAGTTAGCCAGGGCGATGGCGCCGCCTTGCGCCTCGATTTTGCGGTACAGCATCAGCAGGATACGCAGACCGGCGCTGGATAAAAAGGTAACGCCGGCCATATTTAGCAGCAATTTACAACCAGGGCAAGCCATTGGCAGCAGTTGGGCTTCGACGCGGGGAGCGGTACGGCCGTTCATCTCGCCGGTAAGGGTAACGATAATGACATCGTCAACTGTTTGGGTTTCAATGTCCATAGAATAGTTTTTTGATGAAATGCAAGAGGGATATTACAACAAAACTTCTTTGTAACCAAACTGGCGTTAAAAATGATTAAGCTTTGCTTTCTGCCTGGATTAGCTCGATTAACTGCCCATCTGGATCGCGTAAGTAGGCGGAGCGGCCCCAATAGTAATCTTGTGGTTCCACCTCGACAGCAAGCCCTTTTTGTGCCATTTCGGCGCACGTTTGGTCTACATTCTCTACCGTGAAGGCGAGGTGATTCTCTGGCGGCAGTTCGTCTGCGTTCGGCTCATAGGTTTTGTGAATGAACAGCTTGGTTTGGCCGATCATGAAGATTGCCATGCCTTCTGATTCGGCAACGGGGCTGGCGTCTAGCAGTTTTTGGTAAAAGGCGGTCAAAGCGGCGACATCTTTGGTGAAGAAGGCAAGTTCAGTTAAATGAAGCATAGATTTTCTCCCACTGTGGTTTTTCTATCCTGCGATGCGTCCAAAATCACGCAATTTATGCAGCGTTTCGGTTGTGATTTTGCCAGCCCATTCTTGTTTGGCAATGGGCCAGACTTCCTCATATTGTCCCCAATGCCAGCCAGGATGCCAGCCGCCGTCTTCAGCCTGTTGGCTGATTGTGGCATCCAGGGCGGCTTCCACTGATGCTGGAGCCGTTTGAACCAGGAATGAATCAGGCGAGGGGGCGAATTCCAACAAACTTATTTCGCCAAAGGTGTCGGGTTGGATAGGAGCGAGGGCGGCGAAAGCGTTTTGGATGACGGCCGTAACGGCCGTTCCCATCTCCTCCGGCAAAAAGGGCGCCGCGCGCTGCCAGCACAGCCAATTATACTTTTGTTCTACGCCGCCTTTGGCAAGCGCCGCGCTTTGCAAATTGGCCTTCGCCCGCTCTGTAATTTGGCTTAAAAAGTCAGGAGGAGTTAATTTCGCATAGCGATTAAAGTAGCCAACCAATTCAACACTAGGATTAGGCCACCTGGCTTCATCAGGCGGTTCCAGCCGATCCACGTGCCACCAGAAGGCGTGGGGTTCGTCGTTGACGTTTTCATAAGTGGCGGGCCAATAATGATGTTCTTGGTCATAAGTTTCCAACAAATAGCGGATGGCGTCTTGAACGATGGGGTGGTCGGTCTTGGCGTCAACGGCCGTGCAGTATTGCAGCCCCACCGACGTCGCCATAGGCGAAGAGGCTTTGAGCCGGAAATCAGGCTCGATGGCATTGCCAAATCCGCCATCGTCATTTTGGTAATGGGCGAGGGCGTTCAGGACGGAAACGGCCGTTCCCTCCTCAAAATGGTAGGCAAACAACCGCTTATCCACTTCCCGCGCCTGCCTATGGATAAAATCAACAGCCTTCTCAAAATTTTCTTTCGTCAATTGCAACATTTCCTTCGCGTCCTTTGCGCCCTTCGCGGTTAGATCAAGCAAAGCGCACCGAATAAATTGGCGGGAAATAATGCCCCAAACTTGTCCAGGAATCGCCCCGATCCGTTGAAAGGAACAAATTCCCCGTTGTCGTGCCAAAAACCAAACTGTCGCCGTCAATATCCAGCGCGTGGCGAAACACGATGTCGTAGCAATGTTCCTGGGGCAGACCTTTCCGCAGTTCCGTCCACGTTTCGCCGCCGTCTTCCGTGCGGCCCACGCACAGCGCGCCGTCAACAGCCATCCGCATCTCATCGCTGATGCCGGGGACAACCCAGGCTGTTTGGTCGTCATGGGCATCCACCGCAATCGGGAAACCAAACTTTACCGGCCCATCTTTTTGCGAAACATCTGTCCAAGTTTGCCCGGCATCCACGCTGCGGAAGACGCCGCAGTGGTTTTGCTGCCACAGCACATCGGGATTGGAGGGACTGGCGACGAGGCAGTGGGGGTCGTGGCCGTATTCGGAGTAGGGTTCGGGTAGGTAGTCGGCGCGTAGTCCTTGGTTACGGCCGTGCCACGTCTCCCCGCCATCCTTCGATTCATAGACCCCGCCCACGCTAACCCCGGCAAAAAGATGATCGCTGTCGCGGGGGTCAACAGCCAGCGAGCAAAGCCCAGCCTGGTCGCGGCCGCCGCCGAACCAGTTTTTCTGACGCGATTCATGATTCCACAGCCCTTCGACCAGGTGGAAAGTATTGCCGCCATCGTCGCTCTGAAATAGGCCGCCCGGTTCCGTACCCAGATAAAGCCGTTCCGGTTGATCGTCGCCGCCAGGAATGACTTCCCAGAGATAACTGAGCGCGGCCGGTTTTTCCTTGCCGCCGGAAAATACATCGAAAATCGTGCTGCCTTCTGGGTATTTTGGGGCGGGAACTTCTGCAAACGTTGCGCCGCCGTCGTATGAACGGTGCAGCTTTTGCCCCCAATGCCCATGATCGGCGCAGGCCCAAACGACGCCCGTACGCTGATCCCGGAAGGCGTAGGAGATGGGGATGCCGGGGAAATCGTCATGGACGGTACGCCAATCTTTGCCGCTTCGCTTGAGGAAAATTATCCCCTTTCGTGTGCCGAGAATTAAAGTGTCTTTTGCCATGTATCCTCCAAAAAAGATGAATCTAGCCCCCGGATAACGCTTGAAATATATAAACTTGGTCGTCTTCGGCAACGGCGTCGCCCAGTTGCTCACGATCTCGAATGAGGTCTTGGCCGATGAAGATGTTGACATGCCGGCGTAACGCGCCGCGTTCGTTGACGATGTAGGCGGCCAGTCCGGGGTGCTTTTCATCTAGTGCGGCGATGATTTCGGCGACGGTTTGGCCGGATACGGCCGTCGTGTGGCCCAAATCAGGGAAAAAGCGAACCAGATGGCGGGTGAATTTGATGGTGGGCATGGTTAACCTGGCCTTGTGTCCGCCATCAACGCCACGCGGTACGGGTACAACTCCGCCCGCATCACGCCCTGGTTGACGGCCGGATCGTTGTGGACGATGGTTTGGGCGGCTTCCTCCGAATCCGCGACAAAGATGACGATGCCGAAACTGCTTGCGTCGGTGTTGAGCGTGCGTCCAGCCAATAAAACGACGCCCTGCTCGGTTAGTTCTTGGAGATAGTTGAAATGCTGGGAGACAACGGCCGTTTCGGCTTCAGTAGGCCCATCGGTCAACATTGCAGGGCGGGTGGGCTGGATTTTGTAGAGAAATTGTTGGGCGTCGGACATGGTTAATTGTTGTAGGGTTTGGGGTTGTTTGGCCGATGGGATGGATGGGGATGGGAGACGGCCGTTATCACAAAAAGTAGTAACAATAACAGACTGGACAATAGCACAAACGTTCTCTGGCGTCAAGTTCCGCAACAAAACGAACACGGTTTTTCAGTAGTCGGCTTGTCATGCCTGCGAAGGCAGGCATCTATATTTTGTTACAGGAGAAGATGGATTCCCGCCTGCGCGGGAATGACGGCAAAAGGGGACTACTGAAAAACCGCAACAAAACGAAAAGACCGCGTTTTTACCAAAAACGCGGTCTCCTGGTGGACGGCAAAGATTAATTTTAGCTAAACCAGCCGCTAAACAAAGCCGAGATGCCGCCGATGATGAGGAAGAAAGGCCAAACCAGTCCCCAATCCAGGCTGAACAAGAAGGCGCTGGCGACGAGGCTGAGAATAAGACCGCCGGTGAGGGAACCGCGGGCGGAGTGGGTGAGACGGCCGTGTCGCTGATAGCTGCTCCAGGCGCTGCCAAAATTCTTAACGGCCGGAATCAAGATAAACAGCGCCCACCAATTGTTCAGGTGAAAGCCGGTTAAATTGGTGAACAAGAACAAGACGCCAACCGTAATCAAAATGACGCCGGGCAGCCAATCAGTTTGGTTGTAGCAGCCGTGACGCACGTGGCGCTTATGGTTAGATTCGTTTTCGGGAATATAGTCGTTATTTGCTTTTTCCGCTTCTTTCAAGCTGTCAATATCGTCGCTCATGATACGCTCCTACAAAATGAATCACTTATATTTGCAGGCTATACGCGGGAAATGGGGGGAAGTTGCGACGGCCGTTCTAACGGCCCCATTTTCGATGCTCAACCATCATGCAAGCGTCCTCAACCACATCCAAACCGGCGGCGCGGGCCAGGGCGGCGGCTTCGGCGTGGGCGATGCCCAACTGCATCCAGACCGCTTTGACCCCAATTTCAACTGCCTGTTCAACAAAGGGCGGCGCCTTTTCACTGCGCTGGAAGATGAGAACGAGGTCAATCTGATCGGGGATATCCGTCAAGTTAGCATACGCTTTTTCGCCGAGGGCTTCGTCCAAAAAAGGGTTTACGGGGATGATACGGTAGCCCTGTTGTTGAAGGTAGGCCGGCACATAATAGCCCGCGCGAGACGGCCGTGACGACAGACCGACAACGGCAATCGTTTTTGCCTCTCGCATAATCTTTTCCATCGTTGAATCACTCAAATCAAACCCCTTCGCTGCGAAATGCTTGGGCAACATTATAAATTCTGCCGCCAGCGTCGGCAATAAGGCGTCAAAATGAAAGGGACGGTATAATGTTTGCGGATCGCTGACCCAATGTTTGAGTTATTAAAGGATTTCCAGCATGATGAGGCGGATTAAAGGGGGCTGTTGGTTATATGCGTTTCTCTCCATATTCTTGCTCGTTGGTTTCGGGCTGATGATTTGGGGCGCGCAGATTCTCAAAAACGCATCGGCGAGCAGCGATTGGTCGGCGACGCAAGGGGAAATTATCAGCGCGTTTGTCCGCGAAAGTCAAGACGAAGACGGCGTCACTTATCATGCAGACGTCAACTACAGCTATGCGGTAGACGACCGCCGTTACCAGGCAGACACGGTCAATTTTGGTCAGTATGGCTCCAGCAGCAAGGCCCGCGCCGAGGAGATTATAAGCCGGTATCCAGTTGGCGAGCGGGTAAACGTTTATTATGATCCAGAGACGCCGGAAACGGCCGTACTCGAACCTGGCGTCACGTGGAGCAGTTATCTGGTCTTGGGAATGGGTTTTTTGTTCGCCTTAATCCCTTCGATTATACTTATCTTCAACATCGCGCGACCCTAGCGACACAGGTCGTATCAATCAATCAACTAGATTTCAATCAAGGGTGCATTTTGTCTGTATTTTCAGATAAATTGTTGACGCGCTGGCGGTTTGGCCGGCGCGCGCCCCAACAAATATGACAGCCATTTTAGGAGACAATTATGCAAAATTTTGGTCCATTTATCAGTAAATACGGTTTAGAAAATCTGGGTATCAAAAATGCCGAGACCGTCTATTGGAATCTAACAACATCCATGCTCTACGAGCAGATTTTGCGGCGCCGCGAAGGGCACATCACCCATCTTGGCCCCATTTGCGTAACCACCGGCGACCACACCGGCCGTTCCCCCAACGACAAATTTACTGTCAAAGAACCAACCAGCGAACAGGACATCTGGTGGGGCAGCGTCAACCGTCCCATTCCCCAAGCCCGATTCGATAGCTTAATGCGGCGCATGATCGCCTACACGCAAAACCGCGATCTTTTTGTATTCGACGGCTACGTTGGCACAGACCCGCGTTATAGAATGCCGATTCGCATCATCAACGAATACGCCTGGCACAACATGTTTGCACGCAATATGTTCGTTCGTGAATTAGATCCAGAGAAACTCGCTCATCACGTACCAGAATTTACAGTCATTGATATGCCGCGCTTCCATTCCGAGCCAGAATTTGACGGCACGAACAGCCCAACCTTCATCCTGATTGATTTTAGCAAGCGGTTGGTGTTAATTGGCGGCAGCGAGTATGGCGGCGAAATTAAGAAGAGCATCTTCACGGCTATGAATTACTATCTGCCCCGGCGCGGCGTGTTAAGCATGCATTGCAGCGCCAACTACGGCAAAGACGAGAACGATGTGGCTTTGTTTTTTGGCCTGAGCGGCACCGGCAAAACGACTCTGAGTAACGATACCAGCCGCACTCTCATCGGCGACGATGAGCATGGCTGGAGCGATGACGGCGTTTTTAACTTTGAGGGTGGCTGCTACGCCAAAGTTATTCGCCTGGATCCAGAGGGCGAGCCGGAAATTTACCAGACGACACGCCGCTTTGGCACGATTCTGGAAAATGTAATTTATGACAGTTCAACGCGCCGCGTTAATTTGGACGATGGCTCGTTGACACAAAATACACGCGCCAGCTACCCCATCACCCATATTCCCAATGCCGATTTGGATGGCATGGGCGGCCATCCAAAGAATGTGTTGTTTTTGACGGCCGATGCGTTTGGCATTTTGCCGCCTATCAGCCGTTTAACAAAAGCGCAGGCGATGTACTACTTCCTTAATGGGTACACGGCCAAAGTGGCGGGGACGGAGCGCGGTGTGACGGAGCCAAAGCCAGAGTTCAGCGCTTGTTTTGGCGCGCCGTTTATGCCCTTGCATCCAGGCGAGTATGCCAAGTTGTTGGGCGAGAAGATTGAGAAGCATGACGCGAAAGTTTGGTTGGTGAATACTGGCTGGACTGGCGGCCCGCACGGCGTAGGCAGCCGGATGAAGTTAGCTTACACGCGCCAAATGGTGACGGCCGTTCTCAATGGCGACTTGGGCGATGTAGAAACAGAAAAAGAACCCTTTTTTGGCTTAAACATTCCCAAGCATGTGCCTGGCGTTCCCGACGAAATCCTCAACCCGCGCGATACGTGGGAAGACAAAGCGGCGTATGATGCCCAGGCCGACAGACTGGTAGACATGTTCATTGAAAACTTTAAACAATTTGAAGACGGTGTGACAAAAGAGATTTTGCAGGCCGGGCCGCAAAAGGGTTAAGATCCTGTTTCCTGCGAGAAATTAGCCTTGCAATGAGGCTCTTTAGGATTTTAGGGGGTTTGGCGTCAAACGTGATACGTGATTTGCCTTTTTTGGTCACGTTTCATGTTTCACGTTTCGCTTGCCCCGTAAATTCCCAAAGAGCCACAATTTTACGATAAACGCCTACTATACGGGGGGAGCCTTTGCTGGCCGTCAACCCGCGTCAGGCTGAATGGCGGGTCGCTCATCGGCGGGAGGAGGAAACCAATCGAAGTTGAACGGCCGTTTTTCATTGCAAAAGCCGTTCAACCGCAGCTAACCCCGCCGCCGCGACTTCGTCACGCTAAACGCCAGCAGCGCCAACGGGAAAAAGGGCACTACGGCCGTTACCGGAATCACATCCTTCAGCGGCAAGATATTGTCCGGCGAAACCGCAATCTGCAAAGGCGCGCCCGCCGCCGGAGCCAATGAGCCATCCTCCGCCAAAACGGTGACGAAGGCCGAGAAATGGCCTTCAAACAAAGCGTGTACCCGCCAATGGAGCTGCGCCGATTCACCCGCCGCCAGCGCGGGTAGATGCTGGGTCATTGTGGGCAGCCAATCTTCCGGGTCAACGTGGCGCAGGGTGTCTACCGGGGCCAGGCTGAGGTGGACGACCAGAGGCGGCGTGGCGGCGCTGCCATTGTTGCGGATGGCAGTTGTAAATTCCACCCAATCCCCGGCAACGAGAACGGCCGTTTCCTGACTCATCTCCACCGCAATCCCATCTCCTGCCTGCGCCGCGACCGCAGGAACCAGCCCCAACAGCAGCGCCAACAGCGTTATCAGCAGCATCATTTGCTTCTTCATGATGAGAACCCTCCTTCCAGCGAAAGCCGCCGGTTGAGAATGCGCGGCCCCAGTCCAGCGACCAGCGCCAGGGCGATGATGGGCGGCAGCAGCAGCCCGATCCCTTTCGTCCAGGTGTCGCCGTCAATGATGCCCGATTGGTAGC
>JANTGY010000123.1 GCA_024762695.1 Anaerolineae bacterium | reverse complement strand
ATGCTTGATCATCGCTATCCCGGCCCGGAAACCATTCAACGCACTACTTTGCCAAATGGAATCACGGCGCTGGTTTATGAAAATTTTGCCAGCCAATCCATCGTGATGGAAGGGCTGGTGCGGGCTGGCGCGCTGGCCGAATCGCGGGAACGGGCTGGGTTATCGAATTTTACGGCCGTTTCCCTCATGCGCGGCACCGAAAAGCGAACCTTCGCCCAAATCTACGAAGAACTGGAATCAGTCGGCGCCGACTTAGGCTTCAGCGGCGGCAGTCACACCACCGGCTTTGCCGCCAACTGTCTGGCTGAAGATGTAGATTTGCTGCTGGATTTAACCGCCCAATCCTTACGCCGCCCCACATTCCCTGAAAAACCTATTGAACAAGTGCGCGGTCAAATGATGACCGGCCTGGCTATGCGAACAAACGATACACGCCGCATGGCGAACCTGATTTTTAATGAAGCGGTCTATCCTGGGCATCCATACGGCCGTTCCACCAGCGGCTATGTCGAAACCATTCCCTCCATCAGCCGGGCCGATTTAGCCGATTTCCACGCCCAATATTACGGGCCGCAAGGCATGATTATCACCATTGTCGGCGCCATTAAGGCAGAAGAAGCGCTGGCGAAGGTAACGGCTGCCTTCGGCGACTGGCAAAATCCTAACCAACAATCCCTGCCCGCCATCCCCGCCGCCCCCCGCCCTGCCAAAATAAAACGCGTAACCCATACCATGCCCGACAAAATGCAGGCCGACATCATGCTGGGTCTACCAGGGCCGCTGCGCTCCGCCCCCGATTATTTGGACGCCAGCCTCATGAACACAATTCTGGGCGTTTTTGGTATGATGGGACGTATCGGCCAAACGGTACGCGAAGAACAAGGGCTAGCTTACTACGCTTACAGCCGCTTACAAGGCGGGCTTGGCCCCGCGCCCTGGGTCGCCAGCGCCGGCGTCGCGCCGCAAGATGTCGAGCAAGCCATCGCCAGCATTCGCGCCGAAATCAGCCGCATCCAAACCGAACCGGTCTCCGCCGAGGAACTGGCCGACAGCATCGCCTATCGAACCGGCTCGCTACCCGTCAGCCTGGAAACCAACAGCGGCCTGGCCGGGGTTATCGCCGACATGGAATTATATGCGTTGGGCCTGGACTTTCTACAGCGTTTTCCCGATATGGTGCGGGCCATCACCCCGGAACGTATCCAGGCCGCCGCACAAAAGTATTTGAGCGCGGAACAACTGGTTGTAGCGGTGGCCGGGCCGGATTAAAATGAGGAATGAGGAACGCTAAGTAACCGTCCAACAATAACTTCCCTTTTTAGAAGGACGGTTACTCAAAGGTCATCCACCAATTCCGATAACTTATTTGTGGATGACCCCTAAATTCCACATTCATCATTCATCATTTATCATTATGCTTACCTCTGGCGTAGATTTGATCGAAATTGACCGCATTGAGCGGGGGATTGCCCGGCATGGGCAGCGGTTTTTGGACCGGTTTTTTACGGCGCGGGAACAGGCTTATTGCAACGGCCGTTTCGACAGCCTGGCCGGTCGTTTTGCCGTGAAGGAAGCGGTGGGCAAAGCGTTAGGAACCGGCATCGGCGATATTCGCTGGGTGGATGTGGAAATAGTGAATGATGAAAACGGCCGTCCCGAACTGATTTTGCACGATGCGGCAAAAATTTTAGCCGACAAGCTGGGCTTAACCGCATGGTCAATCAGCCTTTCCCACACGGACACCCATGCCATCGGCTTTATTGTGGCGATGTAAGTGGGCTATCAGCATTTCTGTCAGTCAGCTATTCAGCTAAAACGCTGATTAGCTAAACTGCTGAGACGCTGAATTGCTAATATATTTCTGGAGGATACTATGGCAAAGTGGACAGCAGATGATGGAACTGAAATAAACTTCAGTGTATACGGCAGCGAATCGCACAAGAACACGCTTTTGCTGCTGCCAGGTTTGTTGGGTTCGCTGCTTAATCAATGGCGTAATTTTATCCGCCCGTTGTCAGCCGATTTTCGGGTGGTGGCGATGGATTTGCGCGGACACGGCCGTTCCCGCAACAACGCCGACAATCTTAGCCCAGAGACAATGGTTCAAGACATCAGCGGCCTGCTCGATTCCTTAAAAATCGAGACCGTCCACATTGCCGGATACAACCTGGGCGGGTATTTAGGCCTGATGTTAGCCCTAAACCAACCGCGCCGCGTATCCACACTGATGATGCATGCGACCAAATTCTATTGGACAAAAGAAGCCGTCGCCAAAATGCAAGAGCAATTAAACCCGGACAGCATGGCCGAAAAAGTACCCGTCTACGCCGACTTACTTGTGCAAGAGCATGGCGCGCGACGTTGGCGCATCCTGGTGCGCCAGGCGGCCGATTTAGTCGCCTATTTATCTGATAACGGCCTAACAGAACGCATGATCGCCCACACCCAATGCCCGGTGTTGGTTAGCGTTGGCGACCGCGATAAAATGGTGCCATTGTCAGAAGCGCTGCGCCTAAGCCGGATCATCCCCAACGGCCAGCTAATCGTCCTGCCTGGCGTGAGTCAACCCTACCGCACAATCGACAAAATTCCCTTCCTGCCCATGATGCGCCATTTTCATACGCTAGATCGCAAGTAAATTTGCCGAGAATAACCCTGTTACCCTTATGACAAAACGAACTTTATTGGCCGTTCTGGCCCATCCCGACGATGAATCTTTTGGTCCTGGGGGGACTTTAGCCCGTTACGCCGCCGAGGGGGTTGACGTGCATATTGTCATCGCCACCGACGGCGTGGCCGGTTCGGTTGTAGAAGCGTATCAAGATGAATTGGAACGACTGGTAGCTGTCCGGACGAAGGAATTGGAAGCGGCCGTGGCCATCCTGGGCGGAACTCTGCACAAGTTATGTTATCGTGATTCGGGTTACATCAACGACCCGGCTAACGAGCACCCCGATGCGTTCATTCAGGCAGACGAACAAGAAGCGACAGGCCGCATCGTCCAGCTCATTCGTGAATTACAACCACAAGTCATTATGACGCATGACGAGACGGGCGGCTATTTCCATCCCGACCACATCATGTGCTGGAAAATCACGACGGCCGCATTCCACGCTGCTGGCGATGCCGCCCAATTCCCCGATCTCGGCCTCGAACCGTACCAGCCGCAGCGCTTATACTACACCGCCTTTTCCAATCGCTGGGTAAAATTTGCCATTTTCATCATGCGCCTGCGCGGCCAGGATCCAACGCGCTGGGGTCGTAATCAGGACATTGATATGACCCGCATCGGCGTTGATCCAAACAAAATCACGACGCGGATTGATTACCGAAAATACTGGGAAGTTAAGCGGGCTGCCAGCGCGCAGCATACCAGTCAAGGCGGGGGAACCAGCTTTAACCGCTTGCTGCCTAACTGGCTGCAAAAGCAGCTATTTGGCCGCGACGGATTTATGCGCGCTTATCCGCCTTTGGCAAACGGCCGTCGCGAGAAAGAGTTTTTCAATGATGAATGATGAACGGGGGAACCGTCTGCCGCTTATGCGCCTTCGGCTAAGACAGCCTGCACCGGCGGAGCGCTGAGGAACTTTTGACGCAGCGCTTCATCGGCAATGGGATCGGCGATTTGCTGAATCACTTCAGCGGCGATGCGGCGATGGACTTGCGCCAAATCGGGGACAGCCGCGTTATCAGCCAGTGCGGCGTGGATTTTCCATAACAAGGTACGGTTGTTGGCTTCATGCGCCAGGAACAACGCCTGCTGCCACATTTGCTCGGCAGCCGCAATTTCCTCTTTTTTCTGATGGTACAAACCAAGAACATAATGAGCGAATGCCAATAAGTTGCGGGAGTCGTTTTGCACGGCCGTTTCCCGCAGCCGACTCGCGTATGCATAAGCGGCATCAACATTGCCGCGCTCCAGTTCCGTCAGCGCCAAAGCGTAGTGCGCATAAGCCAGGTTATCGGGATGCTTAGTCTCTTCGCTGATGGCCAGAGCGCGCCGCAAATAATCCATCCCTTCATCTATCCGATCTAATTGATACAATTCCAAGCCCATATTGCGGCAAATATCCGCTTCAATTATGCGCAGCTGCGTCTCTTCAGCCAGGGCCAATCCTTCTTGATGATAAACAAGAGCTTGTTCATAATCATAGAGGTATTGGTAGCATTCGCCGAGGTTGTTTAAGGCAGAAACGGCCGTATCCTTCTGGTTAATTTTGCGCGAGAGATTCAACGCATTAACGAACGTAGCGATAGCCTCGTCCATCTGCCCGCTGTAAGCATAAGCCACCCCTATACGATTAAGCGTGCGAATTTGCCGGGCGGCATTGCCAGCCGCTTCAAAAAGACTCGTGGCATTCTTCAGGTAATCAATCGCCCCTTCATGACGACCCCGCACCAACTTGACCAGACCAATACCAACCAAAGCGCGGCCGCGACCTGTCATATCGTGCCGCAGTTCGGCCAGCGATAGGGCTTCATTGTAAGCGTCCTGCGCTTGCTCATACCGGCCAATCCCCCGCGATTGATCGCCAATTTTAATGAGGGCGTCGGTACGCCGCGCCTCATCGTCAGCTTCCCGATGGTATTGCACATAGGCCGAGAGAGCCGCTTCCTGTTCACCCAGAAGTCCAAGCAGTCGGCCTCGCTCGCGCAGCGCCGTCAGCCGCTGTTCTTTAGCGGCAATGTCAGATGTTCTAGGATCAATTAAGGCCAGGAGGTTGGTGTAATGATCCAATGCCGACCAATACTGATGCTGACTGGCGGCTTCTGTGGCTCGTCGGAATAGCTGCATTAAGGGTTCTTGATTCATGATTCCTGCCATCTTGTGCGTTGATAGTGAAATTGTAGGTCGCCTATCCTGAAAGTATGACTTACATTTACAACCGCCCCGTTAATTACCCGTGAATTAGGCAAATTGTATCACATTATGTTGATCATTCAGGGCAATATCCTGTCTCCCAAATGTTTTCCGTTATAATAAGGAACGAGAGCGAGAGAGGACCATTTCTTTTCCACTCTGGCCAATAAAGGAGTCCATAATGAACTTATTTCGACGTGTGATGCGTTGGTTTTTCTTGTTGTTGGGAATAGTAGCGGGGTTGGCAACGGCCGTTGCCGCCTTTTTTGCTCGCCGCCTTATTCATCCCCCACGACAGCGCTTGTGGGGCGCGCCCGGCGATTTGGGGCTGGCTTATGAAGATATTCAATTCCCAGCGCAGGATGGGATTCGATTGTCAGGCTGGTTTATCCCCGCCAAAGCTGATTCGGTGCGCGATGGCGCCACTGTCATTCTACTGCATGGCTGGCCCTGGAACCGGCTGGGACTAACGGCCGACGACATCGTATCGGGGCTGGATGGCAGCAAGCCAGTGGATTTGCTGCGCTTGGCGCTGGCCCTGCATCGGGATGGCTATCATTTGCTCATGTTCGATTTACGCAATCATGGCGAGAGCGCCGCCGCCGAACCAGTGACGTTTGGCTGGCAGGAAGCGAATGATTTATTGGGCGCGCTCACCTATTTAAACGGCCGTACCGAAGTCAATCCTAACCGCATCGGCGCTGTCGGCTTCTCCATGGGCGCTAACGCCATTCTGTACGCGCTGCCGCAAACCGAGCTGATTAAAGCGGCCGTAGCCGTCCAGCCCACCAGCCCTAATGTGTATGCCCGTCGCTACGGAGCCGACATCTTGGGGCCGTTGGGCAAAGCGGTAACGCCGCTGACCGAGTTGATGTATCAGGCTGCGGGCGGCTTGCGCTTTGGGGCCATGCAGCCCGCCTTTCCCGCTGCCGGGGCCGGGCAAACGCCAGTTTTATTCGTGCAAGGGGATGGCGACCGCTGGGGCAGCCCGCAAGATGTGGCTGAGATGGCTGCCCGCACGCCGCAAGCGCACGGCCCGCTCTTAACAGAGAGCGTCCATCGCTTTGACGGCTACCAATACGTGATTGATCATCCCGAAACCGTAACCGCATTTTTTGAAGAACAGCTAGTATAACGATGAAGCCAGGGCCTGGGAGGCCCTTCTACTCTGGTTTGAAATAGTAGAGGGGCCTCCCAGGCCCCGGTTTTATACCACCACTATTTTGTTAATTCACAAAAAGGAATCCTGTTTCTTCAATCACAACAACGGCCGTCTTATCGGCGAAAACGTAAACCGATGAATGGGACAGGGGCCGTGTTCTGCGATTGCCGCCATATGCCGCGCCGTACCGTAACCCTTGTGTTGAGCAAATCCATATTGGGGATGTTGGGCGTCTAGCTCAATCATCTGCCGATCGCGGGTAACTTTGGCGAGGATGGAGGCAGCGGCAATGCTGAGGCTTTTGGCATCGCCGCGAATGACAGATTGTTGGGGCGTGGGCAGCGTTTGGAGACGGATACGGCCGTCTATCAACAAAAACTGGGGTGCGGGGGTAAGCTGGGAAACGGCCGTGCGCATCGCCCGCTTCGTCGCCGGAATAATCCCAATCTCATCCACAACAGAAGCCGAAACCGCGCTAATCCCGTAAGCCAACACATTCTCGATGATAAGCGCATACAAGCGCTCGCGGACTTTGGCCGTTAATTGCTTGGAATCGTTGACTTCGCGCAGCGCATCCAAAGCTTGCGGCCGATCCAGCGGCAAAATCACCGCCGCCGCCGTCACCGGCCCAGCCAACGCCCCCCGCCCCGCCTCATCCAACCCGGCAATCAAACCGAGCTTAGTCTCGGCAATAATCGTATTTTCCAGCAAGAGAGTTGGGGTCATTCGTCATCCGTCATCCGTAATGTGCGGCCCGTACGTCACGACGATTGACGTATGACGTTTTACGCATCACGTTTTACGGGAACAGCTTGCTGATCGTACACACCCGTCAGCAAATTCCAACGGATTTTGACAGCTTCCCAGATATTCTTAACATAATCCAGCTTGGTGACATGCGTGCCTTCCGCGTCAATCCAATCAGCGGCAATAGCTTTGATCTGATACTGGTGGCGACGCGCCAAAGCCAGCGCTTCGTCGTCAATGCTCCACCCATCCATTCTGGCAACGGCAAAAACCTGTTCGGCGGCCGGCGCAGAAAACGCTTTAAAGCCGCAGCGCGTATCCCAAATGCCGGGCACAACCAATAGTTGAATAATCACATTGCCCGCATTGCCCAAAAAACGTTTGAGCGCTGGCTGGGGCACAGTCTGACGCGCGCCGGGCACGTCTTTATGGTCGCGGGAAGCGATGACTACATCGCAGCCCTGTTCAAATAGGGGTTTCATTTGGTCAAAATGGGCAATGTCAGTAGAGTTATCGGCATCGGTAAGCAGGCGAATTTGACCGTGTGCGGCCAACATCCCTTCGCGCATACTGAATCCCTTGCCGCGATTTTCTCGGCGATCAATCCAGCGGATATGTTCTTTGTCTTCGGCGAATGATTGCACAACGCCGAGGGTATTGTCGGTAGGGCCGTCTAAGACAACGAGCAGTTCCCAGGTAAAGGGTTGGGCGCTCAGGTAGCGGTATACCGCATCCAGTGTGACTGCGATGCGTTTTTCTTCGTTGTAAGCGGGAATAATAACGCTTAAATAGGGCATAGTTTCTCTCATAGTTAGCATTTTAGTATTTCAGCTTGTCAGCTTGTTAGCGGTCAGCCTTTTCAGGCTAAAGCGCTGCAATGCTGACTGGCTGAAAGGCCATTTGGTAATGTTACCGCTCCTCTGAAAGCTCGTCAACCGGGGTGAGAACGGCCGTCAACCTATCGTTGTCAATTCGTCGGTTAGCCTGGATTCGGCGGCGTTTGGGCAGCATTTTAAACAGGCCAAACAGGCCCGCCAATTGGCCGCGCAGCCGCGCTCGCGCCGCTTCGCCGCGCCAATGACGCAGAGCCTCTCTCGTTATGTTTAGCTGCGATTTGAGAATCAACCGCCAATTTTGCCGCAGCAAGCTTGTTGGGTAATTTTTCCAGATGAGGTAGAGGAAATTACGGCCGTCGTAATAACTCCCGGTCACAGCGCCGCCCGTCGCCTTAAGTTTGTGGTAGACGACGGCCGTCGGTACATACAACACCCGCCACCCCGCCAAATGCGCTCGCCAAGAAATGTCTACATCTTCGCAAGAAAAGAAAAAATCATCGTCTAAGAAGCCAATCTCATCCAATAATTGGCGACGGTAGGCCGACGAACCGCCACAGGCGCCAAAAACCTCCTCCTCGGCGTCATACTGCCCCACATCTTGCCTCCAAACGCCGCGATTGCCCGGAATGCCGTCCACACGGTAAAAATCGCCGGCCGTGTGAAAATGATCGCGTTGGTCAAACAGCAGCATTTTGCTGGCGACAATGCCCACATCGGGACGACGCTGGAAGGCGGAGACGATTTCGGCAAGCCAATTGAGGTCAACCTCGGTGTCGTTGTTGAGCAGGATGATGAACTCGCCTCCCGCTACCCGCCACCCGGCATTGCACGCGCCGGTAAAGCCGCGATTTTGGCCCAATTCCAGCAGTTTCACTTCTGGGAATTGCTCCCGCACGTATTCTTGTGTGCCGTCGGTGGAGCCGTTGTCTACCAGCAGAATCTCAAAATCGGCCCAGGTTTGCTGACGCAGGGAGTTGAGGCAGTCGTCAAGGTGATGACGGCCGTTCAAATGTGGAATAATAATAGATGCGGTTGGCGTGGGGTGTTCGTTTAATACAGCGTTCATAAGTCATTTTACGGCCGTCAAATCCAATGCGATAACGGCCGTTTCATGTTAGGATACTTGAAAGGAAAGGATGGTACAAACAAGCGAGCAAACAGCCAATTTATTTACAAGAGGTAGCTATACAGGCGTCTCTCATCTGTCATGCGGATTCCTGCCTTCGCAGGAATGACCTGTAGAGTTACGACAAGAGAAGGTTATGAATAAAGCAACCAATCAAATTCACGTTATCGGGCACGTCAATCCCGACACCGATTCCATCGCCGCCGCCATGGGCTACGCCTGGCTGCTGCAAAACGAAACTGGCGAACCAGTCGTCGCCGCCCGTGCTGGGCAGCTAAATCCGCAAACAACCTGGGCTTTACAGCGGCTGAATTTGGATCCGCCCCTGCTTTTACCCGACGCCTCGCCCCGCTTTGAAGCCATCGCCCACCGGTTTAATACAGCCACCCCGGAACGGCCGTTACGCGAAGCGTGGGCCATCGCCAACCGCACTGGCGGCATCGCCCCCATCATCAATCCCGACGGCACACCCTACGGCCTCGTCACCGTCATGAGCCTCTTCAACTTCTTCATCCGCTCCGTCGGCTCCCATCCGCGCCGCGAAGAGACGCGCATCGCCGAACTACTCGATCGGCCGTGCCAGGAAGCGTGCGATGTGGAAACGCCCCGCTTTCAGGCCAACAGCCGCATCCGCGACGCCCTACCCCGCATTCTACGCCAAGAGCGCACCGAATTCATCGTTGTGGACGAACACGGCTCCTACGTCGGCATTTGCCGCCAGCGCGACGCCCTCCATCCGCCGCGCCTCCGGCTCGTCCTGGTAGACCACAACGAATCACGGCAAGCTATTGCCGCTTTGGACGAAGCCGATCTGGTCGAAATTCTCGATCATCATCGGTTGGGCAATCCGACGACCAACATGCCCATCCGTTTCACAGTAGATGTGGTCGGCAGCACCTGTACGCTGGTTTCAGAACGGATCGACGAAGCCGGGTTGAGCGCGCCGCCTGCGCTGGCCGGTATGCTGCTGGCCGGGCTGTTGTCGGACACCCTCATCCTAACCTCGCCCACTGTAACCGAACGCGACCATCAAGCCGCCGAGCGTCTAGCGCGCTGGGGATTTATGGGCGGCAGTCCGTTGGATGGGGAAACCATTCAATCATTTGGCGAACAGCTGCTGGCATCTGGAGCTGGTCTGGATACCCGCGACCCGGCCGAAATCGTCAGCGCCGATTTGAAATTATACGATGCCGGCGGCAAACGCTTCGGCATCGCCCAGGTCGAAGTAACCAGTTTTAATCAATTGGGAGATCATCTCCAACCATTGCATCAAGCGCTGTCCGATTTGGCGGCGGCTAGAGGGATGGATTTTGCGATGCTGATGATTACGGATGTGGTGCGCGCCGCCAGCCGCTTGCTCTTAACGACGGAGGTGCCGGAGTTTGAAGCGCTGCCTTATATCCTGCATGTCGATGGCACGCTTAAAGCAAAAGGGGTTGTCTCACGCAAGAAGCAGCTTCTGCCAGCGGTGCTGGGCGCGCTGCAAGGGTAGGATTAAAAACAGCGCCGACTTTCTCGTCGGCGCTGTCGCAATTTTTCTATTTCACGATGACCTGGACAAACGGCCGTTTCCCGGTTTCGGCATACAAATAACGATTCAAAGCCTCGACAATCGGCTTATCCAACGCTTTACGGCTGTCGGCATACGTCCTGACCACGCGA
>JANTGY010000122.1 GCA_024762695.1 Anaerolineae bacterium | reverse complement strand
TTGCGGGTTCGTTTGAGAATTTCTTCTTGGGCTGCACTTAAAATCGTTTCCATTCAATTGCTCCTATGCTCTCATTGGAAGGGCTGTCAAAAGTATAGCATGGGGCAAAGGGGAGGCAATAACGGCCGTAATTTTTTTAACGCCCTCTCCCCTTCTCGAACCGCCTTCATCGTGCTAGACTTGACGCATGACCGAGGCAAATGTCGCCGCCGAATTTTGGTCTGCGCTAACCGAGGCCGCCGACCCCGCTGCGTACCGGCCCGCTCGCAACGAGCAGGTTATCATCTCCCGCCTGGAGGCGTGGGATGAGCCGTACTACATCCTCAAAGAACCCCTCACCAAATCCTACCTACGCCTGACGGAAGCGGATTATGCCGTGTGGTGGCAGATGGACGGCCGTAAAACCCCCAAAGACCTGCTCTTTTACAACCTGATGCGCTACGAAACCCTGCCCATCGGCCCCTTCAACAGCCTGCTGGCCGATTTGCGCGCCGGACATTTTTTGCAAGAAACGCCCACCGATATGTACGAGCAGGCCGCCCAACAATTGGCCGCCCGCGCCCCCGCCAGCCGCGGCCGTCGCCTCGTCAACAGCTTCCTGCACAGCGAATTCGCCATCACCGGCCTCGACGATTTCTTTACACCGCTGTACCGGCGGCTGGCCTGGCTGTTTCATCCCCTCATGCAAGTTATCCTGGCGCTCATCATCTTGCTGGGCGGCGGGATGTTTGGCTACTTTTTCTTCTCCTGGCAAGAGGCATTCCCGCTTTCCTCCGGCGGCGGTTGGGCCGTTTTGCGCCTGTTGGCCGCCAACTTCTTCGTCATCGCCATCCATGAATTGGCGCATGGTTTAATGACCAAGCATTTCGACCGCGAACTGAATCAGGGCGGCTTCCTCATTTATTGGGGGATGCCCGCCTTTTTTGTGGACACGCGCGACATCTGGTTGTCGCCGCGCCGCCAGCGCATCGCCGTCTCCTGGGCCGGGCCGCATTCCGGGCTGATCATTGGCGGATTGGCGGGATTGGGATTAACGGCCGTCACCGTCTTCTTCCCCCAATTCAACCAATCCTCCTGGGTGGGCTTCCTCTTTCAACTTGGCTTCATCGCCTACCTCACCGTCTTCTTCAACCTCAATCCGTTGTTGGAACTAGACGGCTACTTCATCCTCATGGATTGGCTGGACATGCCCGGTCTGCGCCGTCGGGCCTTCCAATTTTGGCGCGAAAAGCTGTGGCCCCACTTGAGACCTGACAGATTTTTTAAACGGTCGGATTCTACAAAACCATCTGGCAAAAACCTGTCAGGTCTTGAATTTTGGCAATCCCTAAACCGGGCTGAGCGCGTCTTCACCTTTTTTGGCGGATTGGCGTTGGCTTATTCCGTTTACGCCATCATCTTCGCCCTTTATTTTTGGCAAACGCGGTTGGCCCCGCTGGCAGAAGGGTTGTGGCAGAATTATGGATTAGGCGGCAAGCTGCTTGTGCTGCTGGTAACGGCCGTCATCATCATCCCCGCCCTTTACGCCCTGGCCCAACTCCTCTGGAGCCGCATTCAGACCGGACTAGAATGGCTGGCCCGCCGCGATTTGCTGGCGCGCCCCGACGTGCTGGCGTTACTCATCGGCCTGCCCCTCTTCATCGGCTTGCCCGCCTTAATCCTGGCCCTGGCCGACGCTCCGCTGTGGCTCAATCTCAGCTTGTGGCTGCTGCACATCGCCGCCATCGCCGCCCTGATTGGCGTCGCCCGCCAATTACCCGGCTCCCGCTTCCAATGGGCGCTGTGGGCGTTGGTCGCCGCCCCCGCCGGGCTGACATTGGCCTGGGTTGGCGACACAACCAACCTCCCCCTCTGGCGCGATTTAGCTTTACTCGCCGCCGCAAGCGGCATTTTGGCCGCCGGCTTCGTCGCCTGGTACACCGTCAACCCCGATTATCTGGAAACGGCCGACCGTATCGCCATCGCCGCTTTCTTCCTGCTGGGCATCGCCTACGGCATGGCCCTCGTCTGGCTCGGTCATCCCTTCACCCTGACCATGTCCCTGCTCCTCATGGCCGTCTTCGCCGGACTCATGTTGATGGCGCCGCTGTGGCTCAATTTCTGGCGCTCCCGCTTCGCTTTGCCCTGGTTCCTGCTCATTTTGGCGATTTTGGCCCTGCCCTGGCTGGCCTTTTACCCGCGCTTACAAATTTTGACGATGGGTTTATGGTTGTATGCCGGATTGCTTTATTTGCTGTTGGGCGCGCTGGCACAATTCGGCCGTTACGCGCCAACCGCCGCCGCTGCCGCCGCCTTCCAGGAGCGCGAACGCCTCATCAACAGTTTCAACCATTTTATGCAAGCGCTGTTCGCCAGCTACGAAGCCGTTTTTGGCGGGCGGCGGTTAGCCAAAATCCAGGCCCAAATCCTGGCCCTCGGCCCGCTTGACCCTGACGATGGCATCATCGAAATTGCCCAACGCGCCCGCACCGCCCTTCTTCTGGCCGTTGACCGGCTGGACGATTTATCCGGCACCCCCTTCACACACCAGATGGGGCAAGCCGCCTACGACAGTCTCCCCTGGCTGGAAGCGGAAACATTGGCCCGTCACGTTCTTTCCGACATGGATTGGGGCGTCGGCCTGGCGCAGGGCTTCATCCACGCCCGCGACCGGCGCGCCGAGCTTATCCGACAAGCTGACATTTTTGCCGGTTTCGACAACGACGCCGTGCAAGAGACGGTCGCCGTCGCCCATACCATAACGGAGCGGGACGGCGCGCTGCTGGCCCGCGCCGGAACCGATGCCGAACGCTTCTTCTTGATTGACGCGGGCGAGGTGGGCGTCTTTCACGACGAAACGCTGATGGCGGTTTTGCAGGCCGGCGGGCATTTTGGCGCTAACGCGCTCCTTTCAGAAGGGGAATACCAATTCACCTATCGCGCCCTGGGGCCGGTTACGCTGCTCATCATCAAACGGGAAGATTTTGACCCGCTCTTGCGCGCCGACACGACATTAGCCAAACAGGTTAGCTCCGGGGCCGCCTCGCGCCGCTTGTTGAAGCAGATGCCTTTGTTCAGCAGTCTCAGCCCCCAGGAAATTGCGGTTGTGGACGGCCGTTTACAACGAAAACGCACTGCCGCTGGAGAACTCATCGTTCGCCGGGGCCAATCCCGCTCCCATCTGTTCATCGTGGCCCAAGGCCGGGTGGAAGCGCTGGATGCGGCCGGGCAAGTTGTGGGCAGCTTGGGGCCGGGCGAACATTTTGGCGAATATGCGCTCTTTGCCGATGTGCCCTACACAGCCACTTACCGGGCGGCGTTGGACACGGAACTCTTGCTGCTGGACGAGCCAAAGTTTGACGAGCTGGTTGCCGGATACGAGGCGATGTCGCATTATGTATCCCAAATTGGAAGCGGCCGTTTAATAGCTACGCGCCGCCGCTTGGGAGCTATGACCCTCCTCTCCTGACAATGAATCAAAAAAGCCCCTCTTGTCGAGGGGCTTTCCAATAATCTCCGTAATTTTTATGTAACTGTTCAGGTGTATCTCGACTGTCATACCCGCGAAGGCGGGTATCCAAAATGTGGATTCCTGCCTTCGCAGGAATGACCTGTACAGTTACATTTTTATTTCACTAACCTTGAGTCGTGAAGAAGAGAACGGCGTCGCCATTCGAATCAGTCAAGATAAGTTGATTCATCTCTGTCCGAAACTGGCTAACGGTTGCCAGCGCCGCCAAAAATTCGGTTTCCCGTTGGCTGATTTCTTCCTCGCAAGCCATCATCGTACTCATTAATTCTGATAATGCGAGGCTCTCCCCATCGGTCTGATAGCCGCCAGAATAGCTGTTGCAGCCGGCATTGCCACTTACCTGACCATCGTTGAATTTGATGGTGATGTCGGCGTCAACCCAGGTGTTGACAACCGCGTCGCCTTGCACGATACCACTCAACACCCAATCACTCCCTTCCAAAGCGGCATTTTCAGCAGGCGCGAATCGCATAGCGCCATTGGGCGTATGGACAATCAGTTCAGTTTCCGTAACCGTAAGGCCGGTTGCCGTTTGCAGCGCTTGCAAGAACGCGCTTTCCTGATCCATGTATCCTTCGCACCACATTTGTGTACTGCCAATCGGGCCGGTAATTAAACTGTCGCCATCCAAAGTGTAATTGCCAAAGTAGCTGTTGCAGCCGGCAGAACCGTTTACCTGGCCGTCGGCGGTAAATTCGATGGTGATGAGGCTGTCGGGCAGAAGCGGTTGACCTAAATCCTGCAAGACCCATTTCTCATCAATTAGGGTTGATTCTGAACCATGTTCATTAGCCTGCCCTGGTTGGCATTCGCCGCGAAAGAAGGCCCACTCTTCGCACGCGCTGCCGTCTTCAAATACACAAACGCCATATTGGTCGCCATTCTCATCGGTGCGGATTTCTAGCTTGCCGCCCTGTTCTTCACAGTAAACGGAAGCGGGGTTAGCCAATTCAACTGGTTCGTCTGCATCGGGTACGGCGGTGGGCACGGCCGTTTCGTCATCGGACACAGCGCAGCTCATCAACGCCAGACTGACAAACGTTAAAGCAAATAGCAAAATTATCATTTTTATAGTTTTCATCTTGTTTCCCTTCATTTTTGAAATTATTTGCGGCTTTTACTCCCAAGCCACACCTCTTAAACGTTGAATAGATGCCAAAAGTTCCCGATTTCACAAAAGGATCGTCTTGCCATTCTGTCCGGACGGCCGTAAAATTCATCTACAATTTCGCAGTTGGATAAGGAGAGACCCGTGGCGACAACTACAAATTTCAAGGCAGAACAAAAAGCGGCCTTAAAAAAAATCAAAGAAGGTCTGGCGACAAAGGTGCGGATTTTGGCGCATCGTGATTGCTGTCCGGCTTGCGCGGCGACTGAGGGCGTGTATGACTTTGATAACGTGCCAGAGCTGCCGGTGGAAGGCTGTTCGCACGCTGGCGGCTGCCGCTGCCATTATGCGCCGGTGCTGGATCAGTTTGGCCCGTAAATAAGATTTTGGACGCAGATTACGCGGATAACGTAGATTTTCGGATGGCATTGAAGCATGTCATTCTTCACATTACATGAAAGACACTCGATTTGGGTGTCTTTTTGTTTAATGGCAGAAAGCTATGAGCCGTTCATACAAAAAGAACTTTACTTGATGCGAAAATGAGCGCTTTTCTTAGTCGCATCTTGTTCATTTTGGCCCGCTCACCCATCGCCGGTTGGGTTGTCAGTTGGATATTTGCCCACATGAGTTTTGTTATCCCAGTTGAACGATTACGCGAGACGGATACGCTTGTCGCTTTTCATCACCCCAAACCGAGCCATCCAATCCACATTTTGCTGGTTCCCAAGCGCAAGCTGCCTAATTTAACGGCCGTTACCCCCACCGACGCCGATTTCCTCACGGACCTTTATCGCATAGTTCAAAAACTTGTGGTCGAATTCGATCTGGAAAAACCTGGTTACACACTCCTCGTCAACGGAGGCGCATACCAGGATGTGCCTCACCTTCATTTCCATTTGATTTCTGAGGGTATGATGCACGATGCGTAATTTTTATGAGCAAGTGTATGCTGTTGTGCGCCGGATTCCGCGTGGCAAGGTGACCAGTTACGGCCGTATCGCCAACATGCTCGGTCGTCCGCGGGCGGCGCGGGCGGTAGGCTATGCCCTTAACGCCCTCAAAGATAAACAGGACGATCCCGCCTACGCCAACATGCCCTGGCAGCGCGTCATCAACAGCCAGGGCCGCATCAGTATTGTCAACCGGGAAAACAGCGCCAACCGGCAAGCCGAACTACTACGCCAGGAAGGCGTCGTCGTTGATGATAATTTGCGCGTAAATTTGGACGTTTACTTATGGGAGGGGCTGCACTGGGTGGAAATTGACGATATTGTTGGAAGATAGAGGGGAGAGATAGAGATAGAGATAGAACGCTTGTTTCTCTATCTCTATCCTCTATCTTTGTCTTTTCTACATGCCAAAAATGGATTGGAATTTCATGACTGTGTTCAGGTCGCCTTCAACCTTTACTTTGCCAGACATGAAAGCCATCATCGGGTTAAGCTTGCCGGTAATCATGTCGTGATAATCGCCGGCGTCCATCTTAACGGTGGACTTGGGGTTGTCGGCCGCCCCTTCGGTTACCTCGCAGGCGCCGTTGGCAATGGTCACGCTCCACTGCCCGCCGCCATCGCCAGCCAGGTCAAACAAAATCACTGCGTCCATGTCGCCAGCTTTGTCGGCCTGAAATTGGCTCGGCATTTTTTCAAATAATTCGGCTACAGTTGCCATTTTTATCTCCTTATCGTGTGTAGGCTCCCAACATTGTTGATTGTTAGATAAGTGAAAGTATAACAACGGCCGTTCCGGTGTCAAGATTACAGAACGGCCGTCGCCATACGTTTTATAATCGAGAATATGAACGTCATCAAACGAGCAAAGCCGCTAAGTTTAGTCATTTTGTTGTTGCTGGCGGCTTGCGCCCAACGGACAACAACCTTAACCAACGACAACCACGACACCGACTACGAATTAGTCACCTTGCTGCCGCGCGACGCCATCCCGGCGATAGACGATCCCTATTTTCTGTCGGCAGCGGAGGCCGACGCCGCATACGACGCCGACGAACTCATTATCGGCGTAGCATTTGACGGCGATGCCCGCGCCTACTCCATTCCCCTACTCAGCAGCCATGAAATCGTCAACGACACGGTAGGCGGCGTGAAAATCGCCGTGACATGGTGACCGCTTTGCTTTACGGGCATCGTGTATGCCCGCGAAATTGACGGCGAAGAATTCACCTTCGGCGTTTCCGGCAAGCTCATTCGCAATGTCTTGGTGATGTACGACCGGCAGACCGAAAGCTATTGGAGCCAACTTCTGGGCGAAGCGGTTGCCGGAGAAATGGAGGGAACCAAGCTGGACTTTGTGCCATCCTGGATGATGACATGGCAGGAATGGAAGGCGCTGCATCCCGACACTGTCGCTTTGGACAAAGGCGGGCGGCGCGGCGGGCGCGATTCCTACACGAGTTATTACGGTTCCAGTTCGGCCGGCGTCATCGGGGAAACGTTTCAGGACAATCGACTGGACACAAAGGATTTTGTGGTCGGCGTTGAGGTGAACGGCGAAGCGGTGGCCTATCCATTCGCCGCTTTGCACGCGGAGCCAATTATCAATGATACGATTGCCAGCGAGCCGGTGTTGGTGGTATTTGACGAGAATTCAGCGACTCGCGTTGCGTTTAACCGGGTTGTGAATGGCGAGACTTTGACGTTTACGGCCGTTTCCAGCGGCGCGCTGTCCGATAGAGAAACACGCAGTACCTGGAACGCGCTTACCGGCGAAGCGGTTGCCGGCCCTCTAGCCGGCGAACAATTGTCCCGTCTTAAAAGCACAGTCGTTTTTTGGTTTGGTTGGAAAGATTTTTATCCCGAAACGCGTGTTTACAGCTTGGCAACCGCAAACGATTAGACATTTAGGCCACTCTTGGCTATACTTACCTTGTCCAACCGTGTGACAAAATACAGAAGAATTTGGGTTATTGCCCCGCACTTTGCGGGGTTATTTAATATAAACCCTGGTTGGATGGAGACGAGAGATGAATTACGACAATAATGTACTTTACATCACCAAAGAAGGATTGCAGAAAATTCATGAGGAATTGGAATATCTAACCACGACTAAGCGGGAAGAGCTTTCTAACAAGCTAGAAGCGGCTATCGCTCAGGGCGATTTGAGCGAAAACGCCGATTACCACGCGGCGAAAGAGGAACAAGGCTTCGTCGAAGGCCGCATCCAAAGCTTACAAGATTCGCTGCGACGCGCCCAGATTATTGAGGATGAAGTTCCGGCTGATACCGTTAGTGTAGGTAACAAAGTAACGGTAATTGAAGAAGGCTATGACGAGTCGGAAATGTATCATATTGTTGGGCCACATGAAGCCAATCCGGGTAACGGCCGTATTTCCAACGAATCTCCTTTTGGCCGCGCCCTTCTCGGCGCCAAGAAAGGACAAACCGTTAACGTTGAAACGCCTGGAGGTCAAATCCGGCTGCGCGTACAGGCAATAGAGTAATCGTCATTTCATTCACCCAAACAAAAAAAAACGACCGCTTGCATAGCGGTCGTTTTGCATTTAAACAAACCTAATTCAGTGTCATTCTCCCATCAAACACTGCCGTACCTTCTCCTCATCATCCTCGCATACAAAAACATTTACCAAATCGCCCGGCTGAAGCGCTGTATCCCCATGCGGGATGAGTATTTTGCCTTGTCGTCGTACAGAAACCAGCACACAATCGTGCGGTAAATTGGGCGCCAACGATGCAATGGTCTTCCCAACTGCTCGACCGTGCAGCGGAATAGTAAATTCCATGAACTCCGTGTGATCGATATGGCGTAGACGAGCCGCATCCTGATCAAACTGCCCCCTGGCACGCCGGGCCAAAGCGATGTTATAGGCTTTAATAATGTTGCGTCGGCGGATTACGCCCACCACTTGATCAGGGTTGTCCTGCGTTACAACTGGCAGCTTATTTACACCGCGCACCGCCAACCGCTGAATCGCTTCGCTTAGCGGTTCATTTTCATAAGCGACTAACAGATTACCCATTGTGGCAATATCCTGAACTGTTAGTTGGTCACAGTCTTGTCTTCCCAACGCTTTTTCATAATCACGCACACTTACCATGCCCACCAGTTGTGATGCTTCGTTCACTACCGGGAAACTATGGCTGTGCGTTTCTTGTAAATAATCGCCAAGTTGTTTCATGGACATATCTAGAGGAACAACATAAACATCGCGAGTCATCGCTTCTCCCACAGTTAACCCCTGCATCAGATCAAGGTCGCGGCCGCGTTTTAGGCTAATCCCTTTGAGCTTAAGTTTCAAGGTGTAGATGGATTCGCTAAAGATATGTTCCGCCAGTAAAGTAGAAATGACGGTCGCCAACATCAGAGGGAGAATGAGCTTGTAATCATTGGACATCTCAAAAACAATGAGGATGGCCGTAATCGGCGCGCGCGCGGCGGCGGCAAAGACAGCCGCCATCCCCACAATGGCATAGGCGCCAGGATTTACAGCCACAGTGGGCCATAATGTATGGGCCACACTGCCAACCATCCCGCCCAATGCAGCGCCCATAAAGAGTCCGGGCGCAAAAACGCCGCCTGAGTTGCCGCTGCCTAATGTAAATACAGTTGCCAGAAGCTTCAACAGAAGCAGAATGGCCATTAACCCTAAGGGAAGCGCAAAATCATCGGCAATGGTTTCGCCAATGAATTCCAGGCCCGGCCCCAACGCCTGACGTCCCGGCAGCAGCAGCCCGACAATGGCCGTTAATACCATGCCGATAGCTGTTTTATAAATCAGCGGGATAGGTTTTCGGTCAAAGAAACCTTCCATGCCGTACAAAACCCGAATGAATAACACGGCGACGAAGGCCGATAAGATGCCAAGCGCAATATAAATGGGCAGTTCACCGAGATGGCTTAAGGGGTAAGCCGGCACGGTGAAAGCAGGCCTGTCGCTTAAAAAAGCGCGGCCAACAATGCTGGCAGTGACAGAGCTAATAACAACGGCGCCGAAGTAACGGGTGGTAAATTTGCCCAAGATAACTTCTAAAGCAAACAACGCTCCGGCGATAGGAGCGTTGAAGGTAGCGGCAATACCGGCAGCCGCGCCGCAAGCGACCAGTGTTTGTATGCGCTCGGCCGAAAAATGCAGAACTTGCCCCAATGTTGATCCCAGCGCCGATCCAACTTGCACAATAGGCCCTTCTCGTCCGGCGGAGCCGCCAGCGCCAATGGTGAGGGAAGAGGCCAAAACTTTGAAGGCGGCTACCCGGGGACGAATACGGCCGTTATGCAACGCTATCGCCTCCATCACTTCCGGTACGCCATGCCCTTTTGCTTCGCTGGCAAAACGATCAATCAGATAGCCAACAATCAGACCTGCCACAGCCATAAATAAAACAAGCCCGACAACAGCGCCTAACCAATCCTGTATCTTAAGCGACAAGGCGCTAATCTGGCGCAGCAGCCAAATAAAAATCACCGCACCCAAACCAGTTCCCGCCCCCACAAAAAGCGCGACCGTCACCAAAACCAGGGAATCCGGCGGTTGCAGTTGGTCAAAATAACGACGCATCCAAGAACCTTTCCTCTTTTCATGCGCTACACGAACTGTCATACTAAAACCCTCTCTTATACATGAAAATTTCGTTCGAAACGGCCGTTCAGGCAAAAATGTCGGACAGTCCCTTCGTAACAATAACGCTCAATATTACCGTAAAATCTTTACAGAGCCACCCTGTCAGTCTACTGAACACGGTTTTTCAGTAGTTGGCTTGTCATGCCTGCGAAGGCAGGCATCCATATTTTGTTACAGGAGAAGATGGATTCCCGCCTGCGCGGGAATGACGGCAAAATGGGACTACTGAAA
>JANTGY010000121.1 GCA_024762695.1 Anaerolineae bacterium | reverse complement strand
CAAATCAAGCAATTCGGATACTGGTAAGTCGCCGAGGTAATCAGTTATGTCAATTTGCTGCAAAACGGCCGTCACTTCCCCCCGCTCATAACGCACACCAACCAACTGGGCCTCTAGCTCCGCCGCCTCGCGCCGCCCCATAAAATCGCCATACAATTTCACATGCTTAATCCGCCCCCGCTCCACATCAATCCGCGCATCCACCTTGCCGATGGGAAAGCGTTCGCTTTTTTGCACCGTAAACTTGGGCGAACGGCCGATATTCCATTCCCACGTGTCATACCGTTCGGCGCGAATCTGCTCGATTTGCGCCCAATCATCGTCGGTCAAATCGTAAGTCGCCACCGCGCCGCCGCTAAAAACGCCGCGCAAAATCGCTTGTTTTAAACCTTGAATGTCTAGCGGCTGCGGCAAATGGTCGCGGATGTTGGTCACAAAACTGCGGATCGATTGCACAGCCTTTGATTCAATCACAACCTGGCGCGGGTTAATCGCCCGCAGCAGTTCTTCCAGGTTAGAATCAAAGAGCAGCGTGCCGTGGCTGAACATCCGGTTGCGGGTCAGGTATTGGGCATTGCCCGACACTTTCTTGCCGGCGACGAAGATATCGGAACGGCCGTGCAGCTCCGCCGGTACGCCCAAATCATTCAACACACGAATAACCGGCTCAGTGAATTTGGCAAAATTGTGCAAATCCTCTTTACCATTGGTGATAAAACTGAAATTAAGATTGCCCGCGTCATGGTAAACCGCCCCACCACCCGACAGCCGCCGGACAACATGAATGCCTTGCGCCTCAACGTAATCCGGGTCAATTTCCTCCAGCGTATTTTGGTTGCGGCCGATAATGACCGAAGGCGCGTTGATATAAAAGAACAAAATTGGCTCGTCTAGCCGCACATTACGCAGCAGATGTTCTTCGATGGCCAGGTTAATTCGCGGATCAGTTTGGTTTTGATTATTAACAAATAACATAATATTTATAGATGAGTCTCATCAGAGAAATAATCGGCGCGGAAGCTGGGATAAATCAGCCAAAACCCGATTGACGCCTTCCAGACGCGCTAGGCGATCATGCGCGTCCAGCGAGCCTAAAGCAACAATGTAGCCAATACCTGCTGCATAAGCGGCGGCCATCCCGGAGCGTGAATCTTCCACAACTACGCAGCGCGTCGGCGACACCCGCAAGATTTGGGCTGCATCCCGGTAAAAATCGGGGGCTGGTTTGCCGCGCCGGGAGCCATTGTCGTACACGATGCCGTCAAGGTTGAACCAGCGACCTAAACTCAGGCGCTCGATGAAAAAATCGACGTTACTTTTGCTGGAAGCGGTAGCGATGGTATGGGAAATTTGATTGGCAACTAGAAAGTCAAGCAATTCGACCGCGCCTGGCGATAAGCGAAATTCATCCCCCAAGCCCAGACACATGTTGCGGTAAATAGTCTCTTTTTGTTCGGATAGGGTGGCTACCTGTGAAACGTCTAAGGATTGTTCAGCAAGATATTCCAGAGTGTGGCGATTGTTACGACCATGCACATGCAGAGCCATCTCATCATCGGTAAACGGCCGTCCTCGCATCTGCTTGGCAAACTGCTGCCAGGCCGCCTCCTGCAAATGGTTATCCCACCACAAAACACCGTTAAAATCAAAAATAATCGCTTCAAATTTCATAAGCGCACATCAAACTGGTTCCATTCATATTGCTAAACTTCATTATTGGGAGGTTTTGTTATATTTTCTTACCAGTATCAATAAGGCATAGGCTAAACCCCACACAATTGTAAGTGGCAAAATCGAAAAACCCATAAATAATACGACAGACGCAAATTCGGTGGGAGATCCACTAATCACAAAATAAACTAGACCTACTATCGAAAGTATTAGACCCACAATTGCTGGCATTAAAACGCCCCCATCTGGACTACCTAAAATCGTTGGCGTAATAATCGATGCAAAAATACCGGCATACAAAATCAATCGCAAACGTTCCCTTTTGATCTGGCTTGAAATCGCCATTGCTATTAAGCCTACAAAAAGAATTGCAGGAATATACTGAGCATATGAGTCGTATGACATATCAAACCTTTTTTCTAAAAGGTCTTAACAAAGAGTATTCTCGCTATTCTGACAATTTGATCGACACATCAACAGGCAAATTCAGGCCAGCTTCGATTTCGACAGCCTTGATGATGCCCACCGGAACCGGGCAAGCGGCATGAGTACAATGCTTGATCCCCATTTCCAGTGTCTTGGGCAGTTTACGACGCGAAGATATTTCCTGAAACGGTTGAACCTCGGTGAGTTCAGCCGCCATCCTTTGAATCGCATCGCAATCGCTTACGATCTTGAGATGGCAGGCGGCGCCGTCCATCGCCGCGTCCACTGTTGTCGTATACCCACAAGCCCCTGAAAATATTTCTGCTTTGGCCATATCTTGTCCCCTTTGAAAGTGATTATGATTGAACGATTTTGTGCATTGGTAACGGCCGTCATTCGCCGCATCGCAGACCCCGCACCAACCGACGCAGCCCGGCGCTTATCCGCTCCAGGGAAAAACCGCGCCCCTCGCGTTGGAAACGGAACAGACTGGCGTGCAATGCCGCCAGCAGCGCATCAGCGATATATATTGTATCCAGATCATCAGGTAATTCGCCAGCCGCCATCGCCTCATTGAGTAAACCGACCACCGTCATATGCTGCCAGAAATGCGGGCGTTGATAGTCGCTCTCGCCCACCCCATCCAACAAACCTTCCGCCTGCACCACGCACAACAACGGGTTGTGCCGATCCACAAAATACACCAGCGCATCCAAAAATTGGTCGAGCTGGTCTAATTTAAGCATACCTTGTGCCGATTGCTGCCGCATCCGACCTAACATCGCCTCCTGAAAATCGCGCATTTGCGTATCCATCAACGCCAACGCCAGTTCAGCTTTATTGGCAAAACGGCGGTAAAGCGTGCCTTTACCTACGCCCGCCGCCTGGGCGATGTCAGCCATCTTAACATTAGCAGCTCCCCGTTCGGCGAACAGTGTTTCGGCCGTTTCCAATATCAAGGCGCGATTGGCTGCCGCATCCTTTCGTTCGCTGCGTTCTGTCGGTTCAAGGTTGTCTAATGGAATCATGCGGCTCATGCTGTCACCTGAATCAAATATGAGAAAAAGTATAATTTGTCCACGCCCGCTTGACAAGCGGACTACAGTCCACTAACATCATACACAACAAGCGGACTTAAGTCCACTTTAATAATCATTGGTTAATTTTTTGAGGAGATATTATTAACTGCTCGTAGTTAGCCACGTAGTCTTCGGAGTGGCGTCCAACGGTACTCCGTCGCTGAACAGCGCGACTACGTACCTTACTACGAACATAGTATACGAGGAGATAAAAGATGAATATCGCATTATGGGTTGTCCAAGGTTTATTAGCGGCCATGTTTTTGATGGCCGGCTTTATGAAAGTATCCAAGTCAAAAGATGAGCTGGCCGAACGCATGGCTTGGGTTAATGATTTCAGCGCTAATGCGGTTAAGACGATTGGCGTTTTGGAGCTTTTGGGCGCGGTTGGCTTGGTTCTGCCCTGGGCGACTGGCATTTTACCATGGCTGACGCCCCTAGCAGCTGTGGGTCTGATTCTAACGATGATTGGCGCCGCCATCACGCATGCCCGGCGCGGCGAGAATGCGATGATTGGGCCAAACGTTGTTCTTCTACTTTTAGCGGGTTTTGTGGCTTACGGCCGTTTCTTTCTCGCTTAATTTTTCATCCAACAACTGAATCATTTGCTTGGGGTTGACTGTCCGTTCCGAGGCCAAACATTAGCTCCTTTGGTAGAAAAAAATCCAAAACAAGGAGATTTCAGAATATGTCTAAAGAAAAGTGGGTTTTCGAGCCTGGGCATACGGCTGCCGAATTCAGCATCCGGCACATGATGGTTAGCAATGTTCGCGGGCACTTCAAGAACATTGAAGGCGTTGTCGAATACGATTCCGAGCGTCCGACCGACATATCCGTTCAGGCAACCATCAATGCCCAAGAAGTGTGGACTGGCGAAAACTACCGCGACAACCATTTACGCAGCGCTGATTTTTTTGATGTCGAAAATCATCCCGAAGTCACATTCACCGGCGGACGACTCAAATTCGTCGGCCAAAATGATTTTCAGTTAATTGGCGATCTTACTGTTCGCGGCATCACCCGTGAAGTCACATTAGATGTGCAATTTTTAGGGAAATGGCAAACATCATTCTGGGAAGATGGCGTAGATAAAGGGCCAATAACCCGGGCTGGTTTTGTGGCTAAGACCCAGGTCAATCGCCACGATTTCAATGTGAGTTGGAACGATGTCATGGACAAAGGGGGCATCGTGGTCGGCGACATGGCGCATCTGACGATTGATGTCGAAGCGTTATTAATGAAAGGATAAAAGGAAATTACATGATGTCTACATCTAAACTTATACTCGTCACCGGAGCCACTGGCAATCAGGGCGGCGCCGTCATGCAATCGCTGTTGAAACGCGGTCATCGCGTCCGCGCTTTAACCCGTAATGGATCGTCTGCATCCGCAGAACAATTGCGCCAACGAGGGGTTGAAATTGCCGTCGGCGATTTTACCGACCATGACTCATTGGCACGCGCTGTGCGCGGCGTTGACGCGGTTTACACGATGACGACTCCATTCGAAGGCGGCGTAGCCGCTGAAACGGCCCAAGGCATTGCCATCACAGACGCCGCCAAAGAGGCTGGCGCCGGCCATCTGGTTTACAGTTCAGTTGCCAGCGCCGATAAGGCCACCGGCATCCCCCATTTTGACAGCAAGTATGAAGTGGAGAAATATATCGCCGCATCAGGCGTTCCTTACACGATTATTGCCCCGGTCTTTTTTATGGATAACTATCTCTCGCCCTGGACGTTACCGGGATTACGAGAAGGTAAGTTAGCCCAAGCCATGCCAGGCGAACGGCCGTTACAACAAATTGCTGTTTCGGATATTGGAGACTTTGCGGCGGCGGTGATTGAGCGGGGAACGGCCGTACACGGCAAACGATTCGACATTGCCGGCGATGAATTAACCGGCGAAGAGGCCGTCGCCATTATGGCGCAAGCAGCAGGCCGCGATATTGGCTACGAGGGGTTTTCGCCAGACTTTTTACGCAGCCAAAGCGAGGATATGGCTCTGATGTACGAATGGTTCGATACCACTGGCTACGTCGCCGATATCGTCAGATTACGCCGCGATTTCCCCGAAGTGAACTGGCATTCATTTAGCAAATGGGCGCAAAATCAAGACTGGAGCGTTCTACAAAATCCCAACTAATCACGAGGTTTCGATGTTCACCGACCTGACCAAAAGTATCATCACCGGACTTGATGTGCAGGAAAATCTGCAATTTTACAAAGCCGACACCTTTCCTACCATCAATCCCGTGCATTGGCTGGTCTCCCATTTTGCGGTGGGTGGTTACAGCCCATTGCAGCGCTTGAGCGGCATGTTGACGGCGCATATGACCCAGATCAAGCCGCGCAACGGTTTCCGCTGGCATCCGCATCGCGGTCTAGAAATCTACACGTACGTCATTGACGGCGAACTTTATCATGAAGACACCACTGGCGGCAAAGGGGTAATTACGGCCGGGGAAGTACAGCGTATGTTCTCCGGCCATTTCATCCAGCATCAAGAACTCAACCTGACCGATGATTATGCCCGCGTCATCCAAATCTGGTTTGTGGCCGACACGCAGTACATGGGACTGGAACCGCACTATGAGCAAGTCCCAATGGCCAACATGCCGCCGCGCATGGTGGGCGACGGCGTTGTCCGCGACATCATCGGCCCCAACGGCGCGACAGACGCGCATGTAGACGCCCGGCTGACGAGTACGGTCATCCCGGCTGGCGGGCAGGCAGAAATTGAACTACCCCAGCCCGGCGAGGATTTGTTCTTGTATTTTGTGAAGGGCAACGGCCGTATCCAAGCCCCCAGGTTCTCCGAAGCCATTGATTTGTACGATGTGGTTTTGGCAAGCCCGCGGGCGGAAACGGCCGTCGTCACAGCCGGCGAGCAGCCACTCAACTATCTTGCTTTTTACCTCCAACCATTCCTCAGCGAACAAAGGGCGATTACATGACCTTTTTGATTCATCCACAAACAACAATGGGACGGGTTCATCTGACCGTCGCCGATTTGAGCCGTTCGCTAACATACTATCAACAAGGAATCGGCCTCGAATTGCTGCGCCAGGAAGGCAAAACCGCTTTTCTTGGCACAGGAATGGTTGAGCTTCTCATGCTGACGGAACAGCCCGACGCGCAACCAACGCGGGGGACAACCGGCTTGTACCATTTTGCCTTGCTTGTTCCCTCGCGCCTGGAATTGGCGCGCACCCTTCAGCATCTGCTGGATGCTGAAGTTCCCATTTATGGCGCCTCCGACCACGCTGTCAGCGAAGCGCTTTATCTAACCGATCCCGATGGGCATGGTATTGAAATTTATCGCGACCGGCCGCGCGACCAATGGGAGTATCCCAATGGAAAGTTAAAGATGGTAACAGAACAGTTTGACGCCGATGGCGTTTTAGGCGAATTGAAGAGTATGGGAGCCGGCTGGACTGGCTTGCACGCCGATACACGCATGGGCCATGTTCATCTGCATGTCAGCCAGATTCCCGCCGCCGAAGCGTTTTACCAAGATTTGCTGGGGTTTGCGGTGATGGCGCGTTATGGCGCGGGAGCCAGTTTTGCGGCGGCGGGCGGCTATCATCACCATTTGGGGTTGAATACATGGGCCGGGGTGGGCGCGCCGCCGCCGGCTGAGGATACGGCCCGCTTGTTGTGGTATGAAATCGTTTTGCCGGACACGGCCGTTCTCGACCAACTTATTCAACGCATCGAAGCGGCTGGATTGACTGTGGAAATGGGCGATTACGGCCGTATCGTTGCTGACCCCGCCGGGAACAACATTCTCCTGATAGCCAGCTAACTTTTGGCTTGCTGAGAATACCCTTCTAATTTATCCCGATTCGAAATCATAAATTCGGTCCGGCTAATCTCGATGGCGCCTTCATCGGCAAATTGGTAGAGCAAGCGGCAAACCATCTCTCGCTTCGTGCCTACATGGGCGGCCATTTCATCCAAGGTCATATCGCGGGCGACAAAATCATCCAGCGCCTCATCGCCAAAATGGCCCAGCAGCAGCCGCGCCAAACGGCCGCGCACCGGCTGGAAAGCCAGTTCTTCTACCATGTCGCTGGCTCGCTGCATTCTGGCTACCATGAAACGGGAGAGTTCCCAGGAGAAACGGCCGTTGCCCCACAAAATCGGTAACAGCCAATCCCGCCGCCACATCCAGACCCGGCTTGCCTGCTGCGCTTGCAGCATCACCGGCATCGGCGCACCCTCCTCAAAAAATGCCAGTCCCCAAAACAACTCGCTCGGCCCCAGCTTAATAATAATCAAGCTGCGCCCCTCACGCGATTCCTTCAAGCCATAAATCGCGCCTTGCTCCACCGCAAACAAATACGGCCACACATCGCCATAGTAAGCGATGGTGTCCCCCTTACCCAGGCTCTTCTGCACCGCCTGGGACATCACCGCATCCCGTTCCGCCGCATTCAACGAAGCAAATACCGAATTTTGAGCCAGCAGTTGTTCTAAACTTTCCATTTTAGCCCTCAAAAGGAGCAACCTCGCAGGTCTCACTCGGCCAAATTTTCCAACTGTGCCAAATTAGTGAACTCGAACCGGGCGCGGCTCACTTTGAGCATCCCTTCATCATCAAAGCGATGCAATACTCTGGAGACCAGTTCCCGCGTTGTGCCTACGCCGTCGGCCATTTCGTCCAGCGTAATATCACGCCGGACGCTTTGCCCGTTTTGCGGCTCGTACCGATTCAATAACAACCGTGCCAATCGGCCCGAAACTTGATGAAAAGCAAACCCATAGACAACTTCACGAACAGTACGCATTGTTTTGACAAGGACACGGGTTATATCCCAAACGGCTTCTACCTGGCGTGAAACAATGGGAATGATGGTTTCGCGAGGCCAGGCATAAACGATAGTTGGTTCGATTGCTTCTAACGAGGCAGGCATAGGATTGTGGTCAAATAGAGAATGCCCCCACACAAAGTCACAAGGCACTATCTCAAAAACAACTTGCCGCTTGCCGTCGGGCGATAACATAGACCAGCCTAAACGGCCGTGATGAACATGAAGAACATCATCCCAGAGCGTATCTTGCATACAAACGCACATTCCTTTTTCATATTGTCGTCGTTGGGCAAGAAGAACCAGTTCGTCGCGATCTTCTGGGCTTAATTTGGAAAATACAGGCGCAGTAGTCAAGCAATGTCGCAGATCGCCTTTGCTCATTGTTTCAGGAACTCCAACATTAGACCCTAAGGGTTTTTAAGAGGGAACCCCTTCGGGTTCATAACTTTTGAGTTTGCTGTGGCCGGTCTCCTGACCGCGCCACCCAAGTTAATTTTGAACGAACCCTTAGGCTCTATAAAGTGAGACGCAGTATTTATCAAAATGTAAAGACGGCTCAATTTATCTATGTTGCTTTTCTAATACAACGTTAACAATACGTCAAATGGAAGAGGATGTATTGCGTAGATTTTAACCAATGTTCAGGTACGGCCGTTTAGCCTCTGAACAAAAATCATTATACCCGTTTCTGAAGGAGGAAACAGTATGACTCAAGATACAACGCAAAAAGGCCGTAATAGTATGGCCGCCGTCGTCGGTCTGATGGGGCTATTCCTGCTATTCTGGGCGCCCTATATTGCCATGCAGGCGCTCAACACGCCGCTGCATCGGCTGGTGGAAGTCTTCCAGGTACAAGACCCGGAAGGCGTGTGGGATACGCCAGTTGGCATTTTGACCGCCACCTATTATGTGTGGGTGGGTTTATTCGTTTTTGCCGGGGCGGCGTTGGTGATGATTGCCAATGATGTGCGTTTGGGAAAAAGTTGGGCACGGCCGTTATCCCTCATGCTCCTGTCTATCCCCTCCATTGGTGGACTAACCATGACCATCCCCTGGATGGTATTGGTGATGACCGATGCTCTGGGCAATAAGAACCCCGACGCTGGCGCGCCGCCAGCCATCCCCATTATGGTCGTAGGATTGATCGCCTACTTCATCGTCTTGTTAACCGAAAAGGCTGATCGCAACACCAAAATCGCCCAAATCGTTGTCTTTACCGCGCTCGGTCTCGTCGGCGGGTTTGTGTGGATGAACGCCCAGCACGGCGTGCGCTATTTCATGTCTCCTGAAGTTTATCTGCGTGCCGTACCAACTGCCAGCAATCCTGAACTGTTCTATGGCGGCTTTGTCAACTATGCGGCCGTCATGCTGTTCGTCCCGGCCATCGGCCTGCTGGCCGCCCGCAAGGAAAGCGGCTGGTACCTGGCAATGATCGGAGCCATTTTGACTTTTGTCGCCGCGCTTTTGTCCTACATTGATCGCGTTGGCGTCAATCCGGCCGCCGCAATTGAGTGGCTGCGTGGGGCGATGCTTTCGGCCGTTTTGCTCGTCATTTTGGTCATTCCATTTTTCAAGAACCATGTGTTGGGCACGGTCAAAGCCCAAAGCGCTAAAAAAGCGCCCGTCAAGCCCGCTCATGCGTAATCACTGACAACACACCTATTGTTTTTCCATAACGCCGTCCAGGGTTGAAAATCTTTTCAACCCTGGACGTATTTTTGCCTGCTTATGCCATCTCTAACCAAACGTATTTTCAGCCGCCTACCGATGGCGCGTTCGACACGCGCTTATGATTTTTTATTAGATCATGTCGCTTTGCCGCCGTCGCCGCGCTTGTTGGATTTGGGCGCGGGGCAGGAGAGCGGTACAGCGCATTTCTCGCGCCGTTTTCCACAAGCGACTGTTTTGGGCCTGGATATCAGTTTTGACTGTCTGCCCCACCCCCAACCCATACCCTGCCATCAAAGCCAGATGGTCAATTCGCCCATGTTGGACGCGCCGGAAGCGCGGCAGTATTTGTTTCTGGGAACAGAATATTTTCAGAGAAAAAAACGCTCGTAGTCAGCCACGTAGTCGCGCAGTTCAGCGACAGAGTGGCGGTCTTCGCTTGACAGACGGTACTCTGAAGACTACGTACCTGACTACAAACGAGTACAAACGAGAAGGAGCCTATGACTCATGCGATTGAAGTGACGAATCTGACCAAGGTTTACTGCCGTTCCCATTCAGGCACATTAGCCATAGACCATATCAACTTCATCGTGCGTCAGGGTGAGATTTTCGGCGTTCTTGGCCCCAACGGAGCCGGAAAGTCAACCACCCAGCGCATGTTGACCACCCTGCTGCAGCCGACCGAGGGGCAAATTCTCATCAACGGCCGTGATCTGGCCCGCGACGCATATCCCGCCAAACGGCAAATCGGGCTGGTTCCCAAAGAATCCAACATCTACACGGAGCTGACCGCCTGGGACAGCCTGATGTTTACGGGACGGCTTTACCGCCTGTCCAAAACAGATCGGGAAGCGCGGGCGCAGGAACTGCCGGAAACCTTCGGCCTGTGGGAAAGCGGGATGTGAAGGCTGAAAATTTCTCCAA
>JANTGY010000120.1 GCA_024762695.1 Anaerolineae bacterium | reverse complement strand
CCTCTTCCAGTTCCAGGCCTCACCTCCTTGTGAGATTTTTATCCTGGGACACGCCTGGTTTTTTGACACTGGTAGCTATGCTATAATTCCACTGTCCAGGGATGTCCGTCTCTGGATGTTATGGGAGCCACTCGCTGCTTGTCCGAGTCGACGAGTGGCTCTTCCTCTTCCTTATCTGTAATTTGGTAATTGGTAATTACTTGATTACTCAATTACTAGCCAGCTAATTCATACAAACGAGAGACGGCTTACAGCAACGGCCGTCCCCCATCCACCGGAACAACATTCCCCGTCATAAACGTCAACGAAGTCGCAATCGCCCAAATTGTCTCCGCCACATCCTCCGGCGACGCCAAACGATTGAGCGGCGTTAAATCAACTTGCGCTTGCAAATAAGCCGGGTCCATCCGCTTGGCATATTCGCCCAGCACCCAGCCTGGCGCTACCGATACCATCCGAATTTGGGGCGCCAACGCCCGCGCCAACGAACGCGTCATCGAGTCAATGGCCGCTTTGGACGCGCAGTAAGCCACATTGCTGCCCACGCCCGTCGTCCCGGCAATGGATGACAGATTAACGACGGTTCCACCTTCGCCCGCTGCCAGCAAATCCTTAAAAGCCCGCACGCAAGCAAAAGAGCCGCGCCAGTTCACCTGGAAAATGCGGTCAATCCATTCGTCGGTCAAGCTGTCCAAATCATCGTGCGCCACCGGCGTGGTGATGCCGGCATTGTTAACTAGCAAATCTATTTTGCCGTATCGGGCTTGCAGTTGGTCGGCCAGGTTTTTCAGTTCATCGCTGTTGGTGATGGAAGCGTTGGAAACAAAATGGCCCTTGCCTGGCAGGGATTCTGCCAGTTCAAGAGCCTTTTCTTTCGCAAGATCAATGATCACAAGCGTTGCCCCCGCCTGTGCCAGGCGACGACAAATCGCTGATCCAATACCTCCCGCCCCACCGGTGATGACGGCCGTACGGCCGTTCATTGAAGTATCAGACATAAACATCCTTGGTGTGATGAAGCATGTCATTTCGACCGAAGGGAGAAATCTTTACTACCTTAAGCAGCAGACAAGATTTCTCCTCGCTTCGCTCGTCGAAATGACATGCTCTCACAATTTACGTTCCGTATCGTCGCACCCGCAAATCTGCCTGTTCCTTATGCCCCCAGAATCGCTCAATCGCGCACAACCGGGAGCAGTATTCGCCAACCATCGCGCTGGCCTCATCCGTCAAGACCCGTTGGTAAGTAACCGTTTTGATATATTTGCCAACCCACAAGCCGCCCGTGTAACGTGCCGACAATTTTGTGGGCAGCGTGTGGTTAGTGCCAATCACCTTATCGCCGTAAGCTACATTGGTGCGCGGGCCGATGAAGAGGGCGCCGTAATTGGTCATGTTCTCCAGGAAATAATCGTCGTCGGCCGTCATGATTTGGACGTGCTCGCTGGCGACTTTGTCGGCTTCCACGCGTGCTTCTTCCAGGCTGTCCACCAGAATGATTTGACCGTAATCGCGCCAAGAAACGCTGGCGATATCAGCCGTCGGCAAAGTTTCCAACTGCCGCGCGATTTCGACTTCTGTTTCACGCGCCAATTTTTCGCTGGTGGTGATGAGAACGGCGGGGGAGGTGGGACCGTGTTCGGCCTGGCCCAACAAATCGGTGGCGACCATTTCGGCGTCTACCGTCTCATCGGCCACAACCAGCACCTCGGTGGGGCCAGCCAGCAAATCAATGCCGACTTTGCCGAATAACTGCCGTTTGGCTTCGGCCACATACGCATTGCCAGGGCCGACGATCATGTCTACCGACTCCATCGTCTCTGTACCTAAGGCCATACGGGCGATGGCTTGCACGCCGCCGATGATGTGAATCTCATCCGCGCCGGCAAAGTGCATGGCGGTGATGGTCTCGGCCGGTAATTCGCCTTTGATGGGCGGCGTGCAGGCGATGATGCGTTTAACCCCGGCAACTTTGGCCGTCAACACGCTCATGTGCGCCGAAGCGACCATCGGATATTCGCCGCCAGGAATGTAGCAGCCGACGCTGTTCACAGGCAGATTTTTGTGTCCCAAAATAACGCCGGGCAGCGTTTCCACTTCCACATCTTGCAGCGCCGCTTTCTGCACTTCGGCGAAGTTGCGGATTTGCGTCTGGGCAAATTTGAGGTCTTCGATGGTTTGGGGATCGACTTTGGCGATCAATTCATCAATTTGTTCTGGCGAAAGTTTGAAACTGGGCGGATCCCAATTGTCAAATCGGACAGACAATTCGCGCACGGCTTCATCGCCGCGCAAACGAATATCGTTGAGAATCCCAGCCACAATTTCCTGTACTTTGACATCGGCGGCAAAGGCATCGGCGTCACTGATGCCCGGTTTTATGATTTTAGCCATGATTTTTCTCCACTTTTGACGGTATTCGGTATCCGGTAATCGGTGATCAGTAATCCGATTACCGATTTTGGATTACTGTTTACCGTTTAAATTGTTCTACAATATTTTTCGCAGCTGTGCTGAGCAGCCGCGTGTCGGTTGAAATGGTGATGAATTGGTAGCCTAAGGCCATCATTTGCTTGGCAATGTCGGGGGTGGGCGTCCAGATTCCGGCGATACGGCCGTTTTCCCGCGTCGTTTTGCCAATATGAGCCAGCGCTTCAGCCAGCGCCGGTTCACGCATGTCCATGCCCGTCTGCCCAGTCAACGATAGTCCCAAATCGCCTGGGCCGACAAAAACGCCGTCCAGTCCGGGCGTTGCCAAAATATCTTCTAAATTGTCTAAAGCTTGTTGGGTTTCCACCATCGCCAGGGTGACGATGGTCTCGTTGGCATGTTGGGCATAATCGGCTCCGGCGTAAACGCTGGCCCGCGTCGGCCCCAGACTACGATAGCCCATAGGCGGGTAGCGGCAAGCTCCTACAAACGCCTCGGCTTCGGCCCGTGTGTTGATCATGGGGCAGATGATGCCATACGCTCCTGCGTCCAACAGGCGCATGATTTGAGCGGGGTCGTTCCAGGTGGAACGACCCATGGGAACGGCATCGGTCATGCCGATGGCCTGGAACATGGTCACAGTGGCTTGATACCCAGCTAATCCATGCTGTAAATCCACTGTCACGCTGTCCCAACCGGCATGGGCCATGACCTCCGCCGACCATGAACTGGGGATATGTAACCAACCGTTAACGGCCGTTCCACCCTCAGCCCATATTTCCCGCAATTTATTTACTCGCATAATGTCCCCTATTGCGTTTTTGATGTTATGTTGTGAATGAAGCTACTAGTTGCATACGTATTCATGTATACGTATGCAATGTTAATATATGCCATCGGATTTGTCAATAATTTGACAAAGATAAAGTGTCTGCGTTTAGTCGATGTTCTCCTGTCGCACAAATAAGCTACCTTGTCTGTGTTTCCACAAAATGTGTGACTATACGGCCGTTTTCCCATCCGCTATGGTTTAGGTCAATGCAATCGCCACAGTGGCGTGCGCAACAAATCATTTAGGTAAACCGGAGGTAAATCATGACCGTTTTGTATGAAGATTTGGAAATGGAAGCATGGGACATGGAAGATTTCGAGGATTTTGATTATGAGTTGGACTTTGAAGAAGCCATCAAACCCGCGCCCAAAGAGGTTGTAAAGGCCGCCAAAATTGCCGCCAAAGCTGGCGGCGGCGTCAAAGCTGCCAAAAAAGTAGAAAAGGTTATCCGTAACCCCGTTGCCGCGAAGGAATTTGAATTTGAGACCGACTTTGAAGGCGATTTTGAAGCCGAATTTGAAGCGGCCGGCGGCGATATGGAATTGTTGGCCGAAGTATCTGCCTTGGCCGAGATGGTTGGCGAAGCGGAGAGCGAAGAAGAGGCTGATTATTTCTGGGGCGCATTGGCCAGCGCTGCGCTGCCTTTGCTGGGCAATGTTGTCTCCAGCTTCCTCAACGAATCTGATGGCGAATTTGACGGCGAACTGGAATTCGACTGGGAATCTGATTGGGAATACGGCGACGGTGAAGACGCTGACCAGTTTTGGGGAGCGATCGCCGGTTTGGCTGCGCCGCTTATCAAAAAGGCGATACCCATCATTGGCAAGGGCGTGAAGGCTTTGGGGCGCTTTGCTATGGGCCGAGGTAAGCGATTCTTGAAGCGTACCGCTAAAGCGTTGCCAGCCATGATGGCAAACACCGGTCGCTCGTTGGCGCGTCAGGCGATGTCGGGTCGGCCGATGAATGTGTCTAACATCGCTTCTACTTTTGGTGGGCAGGTATTGAATACAATGGGCAGCCGTCGTAATTATGCCCGCGCCATGCAGATGAATCGTCGTTTGGGCCGTTATGGATTTGGACGTTATCCGCAGCGTCGTCGCCGTCGTCGCCGCCGTTATCGTGGCTATGGTTATCCGTCTGCTTCCTATGGGCGCTCACGTTATTACCCACAGCGGCAACGGTATGGCGGCTACTATCGCTAAAAAGCGCAAAATATAACGGGAGGTATATCCCCATGAGCGATAATGGCAGGCGCAGGCAAAACGGCCGTCCCCCCCACACCCCATTAAATACAGATGACTCTTTGTTGGACATTGAGCTGTGGGATGACGATTTGGAAGATTTGCTGGTTGATGACAGCGAGCCAATGCCACCTGTGGACGACGAAGCTGTCATGGCCCAATTCTTGCAAGATATGGAACCAGAAGGCGACTGGAGCGGCCCGCCACAGGGTCTATCTGAGCCTGCGGTCAGGCTGGATGAACGAGAGGGAGGGTGGGACAGCATGGAAGCCCCGCGTGTTAACGCTCGCCAGTCCCAATCTACCCCCTTATCTTCTGGCTGGCAGGCGGCAGAAAGGCGGGAAACGCAAGCATTGTTGAATACATTGGCGCATATGCTGGCCTCTGCAACCAACGTTACGCAATCTATGGGCTTGGCGGCGGCGATGGCGCCGGTCGCTTTACGCACTCAGCCGCAGGTGTATCGCGCCTTGTGGCCGGCATTGCCAGCGCTGACGCATGAAACGGTTCGCACTGTCCACAGTTGGTATCGGCAGGATGCAAATCGGCGATTTGGGGAACAGTTGCCGCAGCTGTTGACGGCCGTTACCTTCGAGTTAGGCCGTGCTGTTGTTCAGGAACGGCCGTTATCGGCCAAATTCGTCAAACATCTGTTCAAGCGCCAATTGTCTGCATTACAATCAACCAAACGTCGTCCGCAGGACAAGCAATACCCCCGCCAACGCCGACGCAATCGTAGGGAGATGTGGTAATTATGCTGCCCTCTGCCAATATCCAAAAATCAAATGGATACAAGCCGCTTCGTACGGCGCCGCCAGCGCCCATACCCGATGCGCTGGCATCTCGTCCAGCGGCGGCTGAAATTATGCCCATCATCAGGGAGCGGTTTACCTCGGCGCAAATGGTCAACATTATGCGCGACGCGGCGGCGTTACGGCCGTTTCGCACCGACGAATTTGGCAACAACCCCGCCGCGCCATCATCCGCCCACATCAAAGCCGCTAACGAACTCCTGCATCGTTTACGCCGACAATTGTTAGCGTGGGCAAGCGCCATTCAGCCATCGAATGGTCAGCGCGACGACATGCTTTCGCCGCGTCGCCAGCAACAGTTGCTGCAACGCAAGGAACGGGCGCAAGCTTGGATAAAACTCGTCGAAAAAGTTTGGAATTACTACTTTAAGATGTTCGCGCAACGGCAAACCCAGTTTGGTGATTGGTTATTGGCAGCCGATCGCATTGCTCTGGATTGTTACCAGGCTATTTACACCAACTTGGGTACGCCCCGCTCCATTCCAACGCCAGCGCCGTTCACCTTAATGGATACAGGATTAGGCCCGGCCACATTCCGTCGCGGCGTGAAATTGACCCGGCTTGGCAAGCGAGCCAACCCCTTTCCTATTGTGCAGTTACCTTATCATCGTCTGGTTAACCCCTGGACATTGGGAGCTGTGCATCATGAAGTGGCCCACAATATCCAGAGTGATTTGGGGCTATGGCAGGTTGTCCCCCAGCGGATTGGGCAGCGGCTACAACAAGCGGGGCTGCCACGATCTGTCATTGGCGTATGGATGCGTTGGCACAAAGAGATGTGGGCCGATTTATGTGGCATACTGCTTGGCGGCCCGGCTATCGTCACTTCTTTAATTGATGTGTTGTCACGCGCGCCGCGCAAAGTGTGGCGTTTTAATCCGCGCGGCGTTCACCCCACGCCATATCTGCGAACGCTGATTAACCTGGAACTGCTGCATCGCATCGGTTTTCAGCAAGAAGCGGCGTTGTATGACCAGCTCTGGCGGCGTTTGTATCCGCAAAATCCGCGCCGGTCTATTCCCCCCGCTTTTTGGCAAACCTTTTCCCAGGCGCGGCAGTTGGTTGTAGATACTGTTTGCTTTCAACCTTACTCGCAATTGGGCGGCAAGCGTCTGGTAGATGTGGTCTGTTTCCGGCCGGAACACCAGCAAATGACAGCGGAAGCGGCGCAAAGGTTGGCGGCGGGAACAGATCCAGGCATTGTGCCATCTCGCTTTTTGGTGGGCGCCTCTCGGTGGGCGTTGGAAAGAGAGCTTTCCCGACCTGGCCAGATTACGACGAATTTTTATCAAGGATTGCTGAAGAGATAATCATGACGATTCAGGCCGCGTGGCAAATATTGTATCAGGCGCAAACCAGCTTGCGAGAAGAATTACAGCTTTTGGCGGTGATGCTGCGTGAAGATAAGCCGTTGGAAGATGATTCGGCTCTGGTGGATATCCTGGGCGATCCGGTGGATGATCTGCTTGGCTTGTTGACTGAAATGCAAACGGCCGTTCACAAACAATTATCCTTCGGCAGCACAAAAACGAGGTCGGAAACGGCCGTTTTGCTCACCGTCCAAGATAAAGCCACCACCATCCAATGCCAATTTTATGAACTGACAGCTTATGAACAGCTAAACGCATTGGCCGTATTTGCCCATGAACAAAAGGGCGAATGGCGGGAATGGGGGCGAAGCGTACAAGAAACGCTGTCTCGCTGCGGCCCACTCTTATGCGATCTGTTTACGGCCGTGCATGGTTGTTGGCAAGAAGGGGTCGAGAAAGCTGGCGGAACGGCCGTTTACGGCACAAATATCGGTCAAATTATTACAATCCCCAAAAATGGGAGGAATAAATTATGAGTAATACTACTGATTTAGCCAAGTACCCACTACTTGTCACCCAAGTGGACGCGTCTGACGTTAGCGCTCGCGGGGGAGCGTCCGGCAGCGGTCGCCAAAAGGTACAAAACGCCATCCGCGAGATTTTGGGCTGGCGGCCGCGCAAAGGGGACAGCAAAGGCTTGCAAGCCGCGCTCAAGCACAGCATCACCTACCTGGAAGATGAAGATGGGCGCGACGGCGAGTGGATAATTGCCCCCGGCCGTTACACCGCCCAGGCCGATTTAGGCGCCATTACCGGCGCGCAAGCCAGCCTACATCGTCAGGCAAAACTATTCGTAGATGAATGTCTGGCGCTGTTAGATAACCTGGAACCTTTAGCAACATCGGTTGACGAAGAAGACCGAGACGCCCGCTTAGCCTTGATTCGCACGGAGCTAGAAGGAATCGTTGCTGAGTTAAGCAATCTCAATGGCCCTCTCGTCGCCAAAATTGATCTGTATCTGAAACTATTGATCGGCTATAACCCCACAACGGGAGAAACTATCCCTGAAAGCAACCCCAGGTTCAAACACACGCAATTAGGCGCTTTGAGAGAAAAAATGGGATTGGTTTCTGATAAGGTCAACACGGTCGAAGAAGAACAAATTCTGACAGATTTCCGCATGTTGGTTGATTATGTTGGTTCATTTGCCACAAGCTGGGATCAACACCAAAACGAGTTAGCCAAAAGTCTGGGAATTCAATTTACGTTATTGACTCAACGATTAGACGTGGTGGCGACTACGGTGCAGGAATTGTTCTTTGTGCTGGATTCGGTTTACATTGACGAGGCAGAACGGCAAATTATTGATGTGGAAAATATCAAAGTTGGCACAGAGGTTATCGAATCCATTTCGGTGCAAGAATTACTCAATTGGATCGAATCGTTTGCGACGACAGAAGGCATACAAATGCTTCAGGATGGGGGACGTTATGCGGTGTCCAGCACTTTTGTCGGCACATTGACCATACTTGAAGCGGCCGCAAAGGGATTAGACAATCTTACTGAGCCTGATGGGTTTAGGACGGCGCGTGTGAAAACGGCCGTAAAAGCCCTATCCTCTAACCTCAATGAAACAGTCAAAATTGTCATACCTGAAGAAGATACCAGCACACGGGTTGTAAACAAATCATCCCCACCAACTTTGTCCATTGAGTCGGAGGAGCTGTATCCAGATAAAGAAGTATTGCTTACCGTGACAGGGCCGAACGTTCAAGAACAGTCCCTTGAATCTTGGAACTTTGGCCCCAGCATCACTGCGAAAATTGTCAAAAACGACAAGGAAGATGAAATTTCGATATTGGTAACGCCACATAAAGATACCGAAACTGGCTTACGCACTGTAACCGTGATGGATACACAAAGCGATCCCCCACTAGTCCAATGGGGTTTCATCAATATATCGAAGCCAAAAGACAATGAACCAAAAAATGACGAGGAGAACGATGATGACTGAACAAGAATATCAAGAACTATGTGATCGGATCGCAACCTTGCGCGCCGAACTGGTCAGCCAATTATCGTCCGACTTAGGGCAAAATCCACAGTTGGCGCACGACATAACCCAGCAGTTGGATACGATGGTTGCTGAGCTTACGGCCGACCAGCAAAACGCGCCTTCGCCTCCAGATAATGGTCTTGCGCAGTTAGTTGGCATTGGTCCCGACGCCGCCGAAGAACTAGGCGCAACCCACATGCCGGCGCTCATCAAGCCTTATGAGGAAACTGTTACTTCTGAGCGGATCATCGCCGTGGGCGACTTATATTACCTGTACCAGCATGAGAAAATCGGCGCTTTTGCCGCGCTGCTTAAATTGCAACAACTGTTCAAAGCGGGCGCAGTGCGTCTTGCCACAGGCGAAGGCGCTTATGGCCTTTATCAATATGATCGGCGACAGGTACTACGCCACACAAGGCGCGACCGACTGCAAGCCTACCGGCGCGTGTTTGGCTACACCAAAGTCTCGCCGATGGCCGGAGCCAAAGCCAACGCCGAATTTCACAATGGATTCGTCCATTTCATTACCCAGGTGGCGCGTTTCTTCCGCGATAAACGTATTTCGGAAGTCATACGTCCGCAAATGACCGATACCAGTTATGGCAGCGTAGCCGTTGTGCGCCGTGCCGGACTTGATTTGCGTAATAACTTGAAGCGAGCGTCTTATGGACACATCCATGTTTTGCGTGTGGAGATGCTGCAATTGTTGGATGAATCGTTCCGCATTATGGGTGAGGATGATGTGATGAAGCTGTATGGCGCAGACAGCGCCTGGGATGTGCTGGAAGCGGTGAACAAGCGCGAACTGAAGCGGGAAAACATCAATGCTTCACAGCGACATCGCATGGCGACGGCTGGACGCAAAATTTTGCAATGGTTGGCGCAAGACCACATCCTGAACTCGACGCGGGTGGAGTTTGAGGCGTTGTTGCACGATATTGTGGACGATGCAGAGGAATGGCTGACCAGCGCGGAAGCGTTGGGCATTTCTCGCCCGCGCACGCGCAAAGCGATTCGTGCGGCGAATGGCAACAGTCGTGAGTTAGAGGGCGACCTGTTTGCCTCGGAAGGGGGCTGGTCGTGATTTCGCCGTTAACTAGGCGACGAACCAGACGAAGACGGCCGTCAACAAGACGAAGACGGCCGTTGCCTCGATCAACCCGTTTTCGTCACCGCTTCCCGCGAACACCCCGTGGGCGGCGACCAAGAAGAACTTCCGTCATCATTCGCCCGCCCCGCGATAGGGTTGTGATTCGGAATGTGTATCATCCTGTTCGGCGCGATTGGGTTTTGGATGGGGCAACGGCCGTTTACCGAACCGACGCCAACTTATCCCGTATTACACGAGCCGCCCGGAACGGTCTACGGCAACGCGGGCTGCTGCGCGGCGTCTGGCCAACGCGTCTGGCACAAGCCAATGACGACCTTATTCGCTTCATTAACCGCTTTTACCGGGTGGCTGGTTTCGAGTACGTCGTGCAAGATTATTTTGGCAGTCGGATAAGAGAACGATATGCACGTAAGGCGATCCGTTACGCCCGGCGACTGGCAAAACGACTGTCCAATATCCACCGCACAATGAGTTTTGAACGGTCGATACGACAAACGTCATCGGGCAAACCGATTTTGAGTTTTACAGTCAAAGTTCGCGGGCGACGTTACCGCTCCACAGATATTTTGTAAGGAGGGCAACTTTCGTCTACCAAACACAAGTTGTTACTTGCGGCATAATTATTCTTTGCAGCGAATTACCACGAATTTTCACGAAATTCTGCTTGAATTCGCGGCCATTCGTGAAAATGTGTTGCCGAAAATTGATTGGTCGCAACTTGGATTATCGTTAGTGTCACGAAGTTTTCGCCACTAATGAATCGCATGTTGCGGGAATTGGAATTCCCGCAACTTCCTCTCGAGTAGGTATCGGGAATTCCAA
>JANTGY010000119.1 GCA_024762695.1 Anaerolineae bacterium | reverse complement strand
TCAAAGGCTAGCTTTTCGGCGATGGCGGTGTCGCGGGCGGGGTAGGCCAGCGTCAACATCGCACCCTGGTTGGTTGTATATTCGCCCCAAAACTCGTTGTCGGGCGGGGAATAGAGCCATCGTTCGGAACCGCGCCGGTAAACGGCCGTTTGCTGCAAAATCACCGTCTCCGTCACCCCATTCCCCACAGCAACGGCATACTCCTGATTAAATGTCAACTCGGCCGCCTTCAATTCCGGGTCCACCTCCAACACAATACCGGCTGCGCCACTCTCCACATCAGCCAGCGTCGCCGGCTGGGAGCGTCCCGGCGGCAGCCAGCGCAAATCCAACGCCGTTCGTTCGTGCAGCCAGCCTTCCGCTACCGCTTCAGTTTGCAGGCTCGACCACTCTTCGCTGCTGCCAGAAAGCAAAGTTACAAACAAATCGGCATCATTATCCAGGCTGGCCTGATACACCAGATTGTGGGAGGCTAAAATATCGCTTTTGACATCGGCTGTAGCCGTTTCAACACGCTCATTCAGTTCGCGGAACAGAACGAGTCCGGCGACAAATAATGCTAACGCAAGCACGATTAAGGTTGGCCAGGGAGGACGTCGGGAAACGGCCATTTCTGTCCCCATAGCCTCTTCATCCCAAACCACATCCTCGTCTGTTTGCCAATTAAAATTGGACATAAGAAGCTCTCAGCTTGTCAAAAGTTACCTCAAGTTGCTACCTGCTGTTTAGTTTTTATCTTGGCAACAAATTCACACGAATTTTTACGAATTAAAGCCGTAATTCGCGGAAATTCAGGCTAATTCGCTGCCGAATATTATGAGTGGCAACTTGGGCGAAGTAAACTAAAAATCGGTACGGAAATTATACCAAATCGTCTCTTTTATTTTACGCCATCAAGAGCCGCGCACAACCCACGACATCCCACCGCTTACAATTTGATACCCAGTTTGAGCAGCTCGAACCGAATCTTCTTGATAAGAATTCACCGCAAAAACGCAAAGAACGCAGAGATTTTTTCTCTGAAAGCTGCCTCCGCGCCTCTGCGGTTTTTTACGTGTTGTCAGTCAGCCAGGGGGGAACCTCTCTATCTCTACACGCTGCACTCTATCTTCTTCCGATTTAAGAATCATCTCAATTTGATTAAGCGCCGATTGCGCCAGTTCGGGCGGGTGATGTTGGCTAAGAATGTCCTGAAGTTTCTCTTGAGTGATCTCTGCGGTTGATTTGCCCCCCATTTCTTGCCAAGCCGCATAGGGATTGCGATCAAAGACTTTAGGCATCCAAATCTCCTGCCGGCATAGAGACGCCGTCTCCCGCTCCGCCAAAAATTGACCGCCAGGGCCAATTTTTTCGATTAAATCCAGCATAATCGTTTCTGGACTGACTTCAATACCGCGCATCATCCGTTTTACATAATCAATAATCTCATTAGCCAGAATCAACAACTCCAGCGAGCCAATATCGGCGCAATCTAAAAAGCCAACATCATGCACCAATCCCGCTCCGCTCAACGCCGAAAAAATAATTTGGGACATCACTTCGGCCCCAGTTTGGGCGTCAATGCGTTTGCTCTCCGTCGCCCCGGCCGTTCCCATGAAGGGTAAATTCAAATAGCGAGTCAGTTCGCTGCAAGCTGCGGTATTCAGGCTCATCTCCGGCGACCCGTAAGACGGCCGTACGGTTCGCAAATCCATCGCCGCCGGCACACCCCCAATCGCTATCGGCGCGCCCGGCTTTTTTAGCTGGATCATCGCCAACCCGCTGAGCGCCGCCGCCAAAAACAGAACCAGTCCGCCCGCGCTGGTGATAGGCGACTCCAACCCCACAGTCGGCCCGCCCAAAAGCGCAACCGGAATGTCATGTTCCGCCGCCCACAACATCGTGCCGACAGATTCATCTTTATGCTGTAAAGGGGATTGGTACGTGGCAAAATGTACAAAACTGGGTTTCTGGCGCAAATTATCCGCTCCGCCAGCCACGACTTTGGCAATTTCATAAACGGCGCGCAACGTGGCGTCGTCGTTGGCCCAGGCAGCAATAGGTTTCGTTGAGTTGACGATCATATCGGCGAACTCGTACACAGGCGACAACACAGGCGTCACATCGCTGTACAAGCCTAAGCTCATGATGAAATCCAGATTAGGCAGCGCATCGCAAACTTTCGCCGTCAATCCAGCATCGCCGCGACGAGCGGGACGGCGTTCGCCCGTTACCGGATCGGAGAAATATGTGCAGGTTGGCCCGGAGCCAAAATAGACGGTGTTGGGGGCGACATCAAGATAGGATTGCCCATTGCGATCCCAAAGTTTGAACGATCTTGGCGCTGTTTTGAGCGCGTTTTCGATAATGGCTGCCGGAATCAGGACACGTTTACCATCTACGCTGGCTCCAGCTTCGGCCAACAGCTGTCGTCCCTCTGGATTGTAGACGTTTACCCCGACGCGGCTCAAGATTGTCAGGGCGGTTTTATACAGTTCTGCTTTTTGTTCTTCAGATAAAACTTTAAGTTGAGGGGGGCGATTAGTCATAGGTTTTTAGGCGTGAAGCGTGATGAGTCTTTTTTCACGTTTCACGCTTCACATTAGAGTTTCTCCAATGCCTGATCTAAATCCGCAATCAGATCGGCGGGGTCTTCTAACCCCACCGAAAGGCGAATTAAGCCATCATGGATGCCCACCGAGGCGCGTTCGTCCGGCGTCATATGTTCGTGGGTGATGGTTGGCGGGTGCATACAGATGGTACGGCTGGTGCCAAATGTTACGGCATGGCAAATTAATTGGAAGGCATTCATCACCGCTGCCGCGCCAGCCATATCTCCTTTAACCACAAACGACATCAATCCGCCAGGGCCTCTCATTTGCCGCTGCGCCAAATCGTATTGGGGATGATTGGGCAGACCAGTGTGGTTGACATGCTCAACTTTAGGATGGTCGGCCAAGAATTCGGCAATTTGCTGCGAATTAGCGGAATGCCGCGCCATCCGCATGTCCAATGTTTCCAGATATTGCAGGGTTAGCCAGGAATCGAAGGGCTGCATAATGGCCCCGACAAATTCGGTTGTGTTCCAACGCACATCTTCGATTAACGCTTCGGGGCCGACAATGGCCCCGCCAAGCACGGTTCCATTTCCGGCCAAAAACTTGGTAATTGAGAGCAAAACAATATCTGCGCCTAACGCTATTGGTTTTTGCAGGGCGGCGGTGGCTGTGGTGTTATCAACCATGAGAGGGACGCCGCGGGCGTGGGCAACATTGGCGACGGCCGTAATATCGGTCACAAAAAGGGTGGGGTTACTCGGCGTTTCTACCCAGACAAGTTTTGTTTTGTCGTCTATTTCCTTGTCCCATGACTGCGGATCGGCGGGATTTTTGACGAAGCGAAAGTCAACCCCGCAGCGTTCAGGAAAGATAACGGCAGCTTGTTTGTACCCCTCGCCAAAAATATTTAAGGAGGTGACGACATTATCTCCGGGACGGGCCATATTGAAGATCAAGTTAAACAGCGCTTGGGAGCCGGATGCGGCCGTCAGGCAGGCTTGTCCGCCTTCGAGCGAGGCCAGTCGTTCTTCTAAAAGGGCGGCAGTGGGGGTTTTGGTACGGCCGTATACCGGATATGGTATCTCGCCAAATGTCTGATACGGATACGTCATCGAAGGAACAAGCGGGGGGACGAACGCTCGAAATTGTTCCATATCCATCAGAGGATGAAAACCGGCGTGTAAGGCGCGGGTTGCCATCCCTAAATGAGAATCGTCCCGCTTCGGGGATTTTTCTTCCGGGTTAAAAACCCAGGACTTTCGCATAAAAAATAATTCGTCTTCGTGCATCGTATTTTTCCTATGATTTGGCGTGAAATGTAAAACGTGAAACGTGATGAACTTTCACGTTTCACGCATCACATTTCACGCATCACGTTTCACTCTGGCCTGTTCGCGGGCCACAATCTGTTGGAGCGCAGTTTGAACATCTTCGGAAAGTGGTTCAACTTTGTGTTCATTCAAGATTTTATCTACTAGATCGGAAGCGCGCGCTTCCATCGTTTTGCCGCCTCGATCTTGCCACATGGAAAAATCCGCTTTATCAATCAGTTGACCGTAAAAAGGTTTCTTGTAATGCCGGAAGGTATGATCGTGACCTAAATAATTACCGTCTGAACCAAGTTCCTCGATCACATCCAGCGCTAGAGTTTCCTCGCTGACTTCTACCCCGGCGGTAGCGGCGCGCAAGAAGCCCAGTATATCGTTGGCGATGGCTAAAAGTTGGAAGGAATATTGCAGCCCCGATTCCATAAAACCAATATCATGATTGATGTTGGCGCCGTGCATCAGAGCGGTCGTTAAGCTTATGGTTACTTCAAATCCAGCTTGCATATCTATGACTTTTGAGTCGGTGGAACCAGCCAGGCCAAATACAGGCAGATCGTAATGACGCCCCATTTCGGTAGGAACGCCCTGCTCATCGGCTAAAACATAGTTGCCGACCATCGTTTTGAGATTGTAAGGGCCGCCATTCCAACCAGGAACGGCAATAGGCGCGCCTTCGCGGACAAGCTGCGAGAGCACGATGCCCAGCATGGTTCCGGCGTTCATGGAGGCCATGCAGCCAGCGGTGGTGTGCGGCGAATTGACGCCGCCCGCGTTTAGCGGGATGTACAGTTGGGGCAAGCCTTTTTCGGCCAAAAACATGCACTTTTGTAAAGCTTCTTCGTTGGCAATTAGCCCGGAGGTGACGTTGATATAGCAGGTGGCAAACGGCCGTTCCCGAAACGCATCCACACCCCCAGCCACAACCTCGCACATCTCCACAGCAATTTCACACCCCGCAAAGTCAGGAGACACGAATACAATGGGCTTCGTCGTGTTGTTGAGCATCACTTCCATCTGGTAACGGTCATAAATGATCTGGTCTGTATCGGAAGGCAAAACCGCAGACATGACAAAATCAATTTCTTCCAGAGCGTCTTGCAAGACAACGGCCTGGCGCACATCATCCAGCGTAGGTTTACGGCGTTCCCCAGTGCGATGGTCGCGGATATTTAGACAATCTGAGCCGCCGCCAAAATAGGCGTTGTACCCGCCGGCCCGCATGGCGACTTTGCCATTGCGGTCGTAAAACGTCATACGCTTGGGCGCGGTGGACAAGGCGCGTGTCACCATAAATTCGGGCAAAAACGCCCGAATGCCGTCTATGCGCGCCCCGCCTTTGGCTAAAATCTGGCGCGCTTTTTCGTCATGCACTTCGATGCCAACGCGCTGGAGAATCTCCAAAGTTGCCAGATGGATTTGTTCGCGTTCTTCATTGCCCATCCGGGCATAATGCGCGCTGGTTCTGCTAGTTCCATGTGTTTTGATCATGCTTACTCCCAATTTGTTTTATGAATAGGCGCTAACACGCCCGTATCGACAAAAGATTGTCGATAATTGTCAATTGCTAATTGTCAATGGTCAATTGTTAATGAGATTGCTTGATTGATGCGCCATTGACAATTGACAATTGAGCGTTGACAATTGACAATTTTTTTCCAGTCTGTGCTGGAAAAAGACGTAGGCGCTAACGCGCCCGTATCGACAAAAGATTGTCGATAATTGTCAATTACTAATTGGCAATAGTCAATTGTCAACGAAATTTCTTGACTATTGTGGAGTCACTTCGTTTCGCCAGTTCCGGTCAACAATTGATTTATCACATTAGCATCCGCTAATTCAGAGGAGAGCCAAATGGTTTCTTCCAACTCGGTCACGCGAGATTGGGGCAGCATTTCACCGGCCAGCCAACGGAATTTGGCCCGCAGTTCATCATCGGTCGGCGGCGCTTCTGGCCCCCAGGCTGGTTCTGATGGTTCGGATTTGTAGACGGCTCCGTCGGCCAATTCTATCTCGATGCGAGCAAATCGTTCGGCTGGGAAACGGCCGTCATAAGCCTCATCCTCTATCAGTTCGATACTGTCCGATAATCGCAAAACCAACCGATCGGTTAACGCTTGACCGCTTAGTTCGGCGGCGCCAAGACGGCCGTAAACCAATGCCCCCGCCACCGAAAACGGCAAACTGTACTGGGCCTCCTCCGTGTTCTGCGGACGGCGGCAAGCCAACCGCACCGCCTCATGAAAAGTACGCACACGAATTGTTTTGATCGCTTCCGGGGCCAGATTATGTTGTTCCCGCACCGCTAACGCCCCAACGATGGCTGGCTGCGCCCAACGGCAAACGGCGTATGGCTTGACGTACTGATCCATAATCAACCAATGCTTGCCCAAATCGGCCCAAACAGCGGCCACATCATCAGCCTCAACCGTGATAGCTGGCGCGCCGGTGAAGCCGCCCTGGGCCATCAACGCTGCGCTGACCCCGGCCATCGCTCCCCAGCCGGAGCCGTCTTTGACCATCGTCGGATAATCAATGCAGCGCATCATCTGCGAGCGCGGGCCGTGATATTCGGCGATGCCCAATGCGTGGCGGGTTTGCTCGCGGTTGAGCTTTAGACGACGGGCAGCAACAGCGGCGGCCCCCAATGCATTCCAGGCCCCGGAGGTGTGATAATCGCAGGCTGTGGCGTGCAGCGCCCGGCCTGCCCGACCAGCAATCTCGTAGCCGATGACCAGAGAAGTGAGCAGTTCCTGACCGGAAACGGGCGCATCGACAAACTCAGCGCCCGCCATCGCCAGAGCCGCCGGAATGACGGCCGCACCGATGTGCCCCTTGACCAAATTGTAGCCATCGTGGATGTCGAGGGAATCTATCGTCATGCCGTGCGCTAAAGCTGCGCCGGGTGGGGAAACGGAACGGCCGTCCAGCCACAACCTTGCCCCACTCCCGCCAAACGCCGCCGCCGCAAAATCGTAAATGATGCGCGACAACTCGGTCTGCCGCCCAGCGATAACTGTCCCCACCGTATCCAACAAGCAGCGTACCGCCTGATGTTGTACAGACTGGGGAAACTCATTCCATTTTTTCTCATGGATAAATGAGCTAATCATTTTTGCCTCACTTGAAAAAATGCTGGAAGAAATTTTCTAATATCAGCCGCCCATCAGGATCGGCTGCGTTATAGGCTTCGGGATGGAACTGCGTTCCCCACAGCGGTTTGTGTTGGTGGGCGATGGCTTGAATGGGGCAAAGCGGCGTTTCTGCCAAGATGTCGAATTCTGCTGGCGCGGTTTTGACTTCCCAGTAATGGTTTTCAAATACGCGAATCGGGTCGGATAGGTTTTGGAACATAGGGTGATGAGGGTGGGTGGAAACGGCCGTAAACCCATATTCCCGCTGCTGATTCGTCGGAAACCATGATTCATCTTCCGCAGGCGCTTCCATCGTCCCAATTGGCCCAATTTGCCCGTCATAAGCCGCCGCCATTTGCTGAAAACCGGCGCAAAAACCCAAAATCGGCTGAGCGGCGACCTGATAAACCTGTTGCAAAGCCTCCAAATCAACCTCATCATAATAAGCAAAATCAGACAAACATCCGCTCACAATTACCGCTTTCGGCTTGATTTCTTGCAAGATACCTGTCTTCAGCTTGTCATAACGCACTACCAGGCACACCTGCCCCGATGCCGCTTCGAGACGGTACTTATTGCGCAAAGTTTCCGTGCGGGAGCGCTGCCACAGGGCAGGCTTGGTTTGTAATTGATCGTGTTCCAGGTCAACAAAAACAATCATAAGCCATCACATTGTTTCGCGTGCCCGCAGCAAGCCGCCAGTCGCTCGATGCCCTTGCCCCACCACAATGAAGGCGTGGGGATCAATCTCGGATACGACAAGATGTACCGTGTTAACGTCGCTCCGGTTCACTGTGCAAAATAGAATGCTGTGGTCTTGACCAGAGTACATCCCCTGCGCTGGCCAGGCCGTCACACCAACGCCTAAACGACCGATAATCGCTTGGGCCACTTCTTCGGTTGAATCAGTCACGATAAAGACCGTCTTGATAACGCTGGGGCCTTCCAATGTGTAATCGGCGGCCAGACCCCAGATGAACAGCATGACCATCGCGTACAGCGCATTCTCCCAGCCAAAGCGCAGGCCCAGCAGCAAAATGATGCCGCCGTCAATGAAAATGTAAACCTGGCTAATGGGCAGGCCGGTGCGGGTTTGCACAATACGGCTGATGACGCCGGTGCCGGCCACTGTGGAGCGGGCGCGATAGAGCAAGCCGCTGCCAATACCGCCCACCACGCCGCCATACAGTGTGTTCAGCAGCAAATCGTCGGTGATGCCTGGGGGCAGCCAGCGGGCAAAAATATCCACGCCCAAATTGTAAAGCAAAACAGCGTATAAGGTGCGAATCAAAAACTGAAACCGGCCCAGCGTGCGAAATCCCAGGTAAAGGATAGGGATGTTCATGATCAGCATAGCAACGCCGGGCGGAAAGCCAGTCAAATCGTTGATGAGGATGCCGATGCCGCCTAATCCGCCGGGGGCTAATTTGGCCGGAATCTGAAATACATTGTAGCTGACGATGAGCAGCAGCGCGCCCAGGGTCAGTTGCAACGTGGTTTGCAATCCATTGCGCCAATTAAAATCGGCGCGCCAATCAGTCAGTCGTTGTTTCAATTTCATGACCAGGGGAAGGGGCTGTGTGATGTGGGATGGAGGTCGCCGGCGGCGTAACGGCCGTAACGAAACGGATACAGCGCCGAATCCACTACGATGATGTCTTCGCCGGAGCCTTTCCCCCGCGCTTTGAGTTCTTTGGCTAAGTGCCAGGCCGTACTCAAGCCATGCACGCCGGCGCCTATGATTAAGTAGGAAATATGCGAAGGTAATTGCATCAGAATCTCCTTTTGATGTGAGAAACGTAAACGGTTATACGACTTAGATTTGTCATTCCAGCGCAGGCGGGAATCCACATCTCCAAAGAAGATGGATACCTGCCTGCGCAGGTATGACAACTTTCGGGTTTTATTTAATCCCCACTCCTTAAAAAGGAAGGGGTTCTAACGGCCGTAATGCCGCTTGCCCAATGGGTTGAATGCCCAAATCTTGCCCGGCCTGCATAATGGTTTGCCACAGATACGCGGCGAGGGAGCGCGCGCCGATGAGGGCGTAGGCGGGCAATGCGCCAAAATCTTGGCGGCCCAGATCATGGCGGATGATGAGTTGTTTTGCTTTAGCGACACTGCTTTGTTTGGCCGCGCCATCGGGAAATTGGCTGTCGTCAAAATCCAAGCCGCACAATCGGCTGAGAAGGTCGGCGCTGTTTGGCCCAACCAGCCACAGTTCGGCATTACCATGTGTCTCATCGGTGACGGTAATGAGGTCGGCGCTGTCGTTGGCTTGTCTGGCCAGGGAAGCAGCGCTGCTGGCCGCCCCTTCGGCCGAGGCGCTGATAAAAAACATGTCTTGCCGCAGTCGGTACAGGTCGCCGTAGATAGTTATGTCGCCTTGGCCGATGGCTAAGTGGTCAGCATCCAGCATGGCAGCGGCCGTTTTGCCTTCAACCCGTATTTTGCCGTTGTGTGATTGGTCGCAGAGGGCGACATGGGTGCGGGCAACGGCCGTTTCCGCATCCACATCCCCAAAGTTGTAAACAACCTGCCAGCCATCTGATTCTATAAATGTAGCATTGCGTTGGTTGGCTAATTCGTAAATAGGTGTATGTTTTTTCATATTTCGCCACTGGGGGCAACATCGGATTGGGGAACAAACGGATAAATATCCGCTATTTCCTTCATTTGCTATTGCCTTGCCTAATTATAAAAAAATCTAACTTCTCTCGATAAAAATTTGCTAAAATACCCAATTTCAAATCGAGGAGTCGCATCCTCGCCTTCAACTGCGCCTTCATCGCATCATCAACTTCACGTACAGCTATCGTTGCCAAAAGCACAGCGCCATCCACATAAATCAAGCGCGTATCCTGATTACCAAGGTGATGTCCCCGGTAAAAAACAGGCATTTCTTTAATGTATTCATACCCAATGCCCTGTTCCTTCAACTCCACCATCGTCGCCCGACGATAAACTTGATGCAAAAATCCAGGCCCTAATTCAAAGTGAACACGATGCAAAACTGCAAGCAGTTCATTCGTTAATTGAGGAAACAACATTGATGGACTAATCGGCTGTGGTTTCCAATCAAATGAGACAACCTTATCGCGTAAAAAGTTAGGCAAACGTTTATCCACAAAAGAGCCTTGCCCAAAATTCGCCACGATTGCCAAATCCGCATCCGAAACCTTCAAATATGAAATGGCTTGAGCCTCGTGAATCGGTTCAATCTCTTTGCTCACTTTAAGCTCAAGCAAAACCTGCCCTTGTTCAACCCACACATCCACAAAATACCGACCAACCTGGACGCCGCGGTAAGTCACTTCAATCATTTTCTCAGTTTGGCAAGCGATTCCTTTCGCTTCAAGCCCAATCGCCACAGCATCCTGGTAAAATTTCTCCGGCAAATTGGGACCTAATTCATTGTGGACATCAAAAAAGACACCCCTTATCTTGTAAGTAAGTTCTTCGTGGATGAGTTTCGACATTGTGTTCCTTGTAACTGCAACAGATTGAGAATGAAGCAGATTTTATCCATTTAATTCTTCATTCGCTGTTGTCACATCCTCAACCTTTCCCCTATCTTGTAAGTAAGTTCTTCGTGGATGAGTTTCGACATTGTATTCCTTGTAACT
>JANTGY010000118.1 GCA_024762695.1 Anaerolineae bacterium | reverse complement strand
TACAGCAAGTCGCGCCCGGCCGTTACGAGGCCGATTTCACGCCCAGCGGCGACGGCGCCTATTTCATCCGCGTCGCCGGAACCTCAGAAGGCGAGGATGCGACGATTGGGCAGACGAGCGGCTGGGTGTTGGGCTATTCGCCGGAGTATCGCCAGTTTGAGGCCAATCCGGGTCTACTAGAATCGTTAGCGGAATTGTCAGGCGGGCGGGATATGCTGGGATTGGAGACGGCCGTATTCGACCACAACTTGCCCTCCGACGTCACCCGCCGCCCCATCTGGCCCTGGCTGACGCTGGCGGCGGTGATTTTGCTGCCGTTTGACATTGCCCTGCGCCGCCTGGTCATCACCCGCCGCGATTGGGAACGGGCCTGGACGGCAACATTTGGCCGATTGCGGCCGACGGCCGTGCCTGTTCCGGCTCAATCGGAGCAGGTGGCAAGGTTGTTCCAGGCGAAACAGCGGGCGGGGGTGAAGACGGCGACGGAGGATCCGCCAGTTATTCTGCGACAAGATGCAGTCAAGGTCGAACAGCGTGACCTCAAACCCGAGACGGTGTCTAGGTCAATAAAGCAGGTTAAACAAAAAGATAAACCTGCGCCAACTGGCAGTTCGCTGGCTTCTCGTTTACTGGAAAAGAAGAAACGGCAGGATGAAGAAAATGGATAATATAGACAGCGATTTGAGAAATAAGACGATATTGGTGATTGACGATGACCCCAGTTTGGGTCAGATGGTTCAACTTGCTTTTTCTGTTGAAGGGGCCATAGCGATAACAGCCAACGACGGCCAAGAAGGGCTGCGTCATTTTTATACCCATCGCCCCGATCTGATTATCCTGGACATTCGGATGCCTGACATTAATGGATGGGAAGTTTTGCGTCAGATACGCGTCATGTCCGATACTCCGGTGATTCTTTTGACAACGCTCAGCGAAGACCAAGATATTGTGCGCGGTTTAGACTGCGGCGCTGATGATTTCATATCAAAACCATTTAACAGAGACGTACTATTGGCTCGCGCCCGCGCCGTCTTGCGCCGCGTACAACTGGATAAGTTGGAGACTTCTTCACAGTTATTCCGCGATGAGTGGTTGACCATTGATTTAAACAAGCGTCAGGTAACTGTCAAAGGTGAAGCGGTGCGTTTAACTGCCACCGAATTTCGTCTACTTGCCTATTTGTTACAGAATGCAGGGCGCGTGCTGACCTACCATCAAATTCTGGATTATGTTTGGGGGCAAGATTACCGAGATAGTCCGGATTATGTGCATGTTTATCTTTCCCATCTGCGTCGCAAACTTGAAGAAGATTCGCGTAATCCCCGTTATTTGCTGACGGAACATGGCGTTGGCTATCGGTTTGCTCGCAATTAGTCGGTTGCGTTGTAAAAGCCATCTGCTTTCCTTCCTCAATTGGTACAAAAGCGCTATTAGACCTTCCCCTTTTTAAGAAATCCACAAGAAAATTTATAGGTGATTTTTAGTCGTACAGTTTAAACTGTACTTATCGCAATGCCTTTCGTGGGCACATTTAGGTGAAAACGGGAAAGTCATTTGAATTAGGAAAACAATGATTCTCCCGGTTTCCCTGAGTAAACCACAAAATAATGGCGAATCATTCATCAAATTTCTTTTTGTGGTTTACCTAGGTGAAAACGGGAAAGTCATTTGAATGAGGAAACCAATGGTTTTCCCGTTTTCCCTGAGTAAACCACAAAGAATTAGCGCATTCTTTATCAAAATGCTTTTTGTGGTTTACCTAGATCTCGCGAGGAACCTGAACAGGACAAGAGTACTACTGTTATTATGTGGGGTGTAACGCGCATTGTAAGCTCTTTATTGTTTAATGATATTGGTAGCGTCTTAGGTTTAGAGATTTTTTGTATTTGTATTTTTGTATTTGTAATGGAAGCCGCTGGGGTTATTATGAACATGATATCCAACATTTTTCGACAAAATTCTAAACACATGATGATCGCGGTTGTTTTTGTAGTGGCTATTTTGGCGGCAGTTATTTCTTTAACTGCTAATTCGGCTTCAGCAGAAACTGTCTATGTTGATCCCGCTATTTCAGAAAGCGGCGCTGTGGCGGTGATTGTCACGGCCGATTCGTCGGAAACGGCCGTTGCCGCTATCCAATCCGTTGGCGGGCAAGTCACCAGCGACCTCTGGCTCATCGACGCCGCTGGCGCTGTTATTGAGCAAAGCCAACTGGCTCAATTAGCCGATTACCCCGGCATCGTCTCCATTGTAGACAATAAAAGGCTAGAAACAGCCCAGGCCAACGACAGCGCTTACCAATGGGAAGGCTGGGTTACCGACCGGCGCAATTACCACATAACGCATCCACTTGACGGAACCGTTACAGCGCCCATGACCACACTGAAAGATGGGGGCGTTTTCGTCATTCTCATCACCGGTGAAGGCTACATTTTAAATGCGGACGGCTCGCTGCGTGCGAATATCAACCTGGAAGGCAGCCAATATAATTCGCCGCTAGGTATCGCTCCGGAAGGAACCATTTACATTACCGGCAAAGATCGTCTTTATTCATTAAACCCAAATGGGACGGTGAACTGGTTTTATACCCCGGGACAAGCGCAGCGTTTCATGGGACTCGCTTTAGGCAGCGATGCCGTTTTCGTTGTCAATGATAAAAAGACTGTATTCGCTTTTGATCGACATACGGGAGACGCATTATGGCAGTATGATTTCGCTAGTTTGGCCGGTTTTATTAAAGTTGCCCCTGCTGTTGGACCAGATGGTACGGTCTTTGCCGTCAGCCAAAATGGATATGTGGCGGCGCTCAATCCCGCAACCGGCACAGCCAATTGGACATTTATCCCTGCTACCAGCGGTACGTATCGTCTGCAACCTCTGGTACATACGGATGGAACCGTCTTTGTTGTTGATGAAAGTGGGGTAGTCTATGCTATTAACCCCGATGGTAGTCAGAAACACCAATTTACCGCCAACAGTAACATTATTGGTCAACCAACATTAGCCAGTGATGGCGCTCTGTTTGTCGTCAGCCAAGGGGTGACAGATGGCCCGCCCGCCACTGTTTACGGTCTAAATGCAGATGGCTCGGTGCGCTTTGCCACACCGCATGTCAACGGGGATTTTGTAACCAAACCAGTCTTGTCACTAGATGAAACTAAACTCTTTGTTGCCAACAAGAACAACCAACTTCTCGCTTTTGATACGGCCAATGGGTCTCTGCTCTGGACCCACGACACCAATGGGCAGTTGAAAGCCCCGCCCGCATTAGCGGCTAATGGCAACATACATTTGGGAGATTTGGTCGGGACATATGAAATCCTTACCCCGGAAGGACTTGTCTTGTACCGTTATGGCGGCTTTGCCGACTTCCGGGTCACACCTACTTTATCCCATGATGGCAGCGTGTTTTTCCACGATGACAAAGCGCGTATTGTTGTACTGTCTCGTATTCCAGACGATTGGCATGAAACCGTCCCCCATGTTGAACCGACCAACGACCCGCAAGTATACAAAGTTGCCAGCCCACTGAGTATTGATTTGGGCGCCGATGTGGCCCACATGAATGGCGTTACCGGCGCTGGGATTGGCGTTGCCGTTATTGACAGCGGCGTCTATTTTGACCCGCATACACAAGACACGTTGGGAACAAATGTGCAAGACCATTTTCTGGGTCAAGCTGATTTTGTTGGGCCAGGCGCCTGCGCTGAAACCATGCCCGGAACCTGTTTTACCGATTACACCAATAGCCAGGATGGCTTTGGACATGGTTCTCATGTGGCCGGCATCATCTGGAATAATGTGCGCGATTATTATACTGGCACCGTCTTGGGTATTGCCCCCGACGCCAACGTGCTTAGTGTTCGCGTTTTGAATGAGGATGGGATGGGGACGTATGAAGATGTCATTGAAGGCATCCAATACGTCGTCGCCAACAAGGATACCTTTGACATCCGGGTGATGAACATGAGCCTGAGCGCCCATGCAACGACGCCTTATTTTGTAGACCCGATGAATCGGGCGGTGGAAGCGGCCTGGGCGGCGGGGATTGTGGTTGTGGCCGCCGCTGGCAATGAAGGGCCGCAAGCCGAAACCATCACCGTCCCTGGCAATGATCCCTATGTCATCACCGTGGGCGCGGTGGACAGCAATCGCACGCCTGGCTACTGGGCCGACGACACGATTCGCGATTTCTCCTCGACCGGTCCAACATTGGATGGCTTTGTCAAACCGGATGTCATTGCCCCCGGCGGGAATGTGGTCTCCTACATGTACAATGACGGCGACCCAAACCCAGCAACCTCCAACTCGCCTAAGCTTGTCCTGGATCACCCCGATTATTCGGTGAGCGGCAGTATGTTCCGGATGAATGGGACGAGTATGTCAACGGCCGTTGCCTCTGGCGTGGTGGCGCTTATGCTGGATGCGGATCCTACCCTGACGCCTGATGAAGTGAAATTCCGCCTGATGTATGCAGCGCGCCCAGCGTTAACTGCTGATGGGAATGCGCCAGCTTACAATGTGTTCCAGCAAGGAGCTGGACGCATTTGGGCGCCAGATGCCTTATTTGGTAACTTGCCTGATGAGAGCGCTAATTTTGGTCTGAACGTCCTTACCGATCTGGCGCATGGTTGGGATGTGAATGGGGACGACGTGCCCGATGAAAGCGAACTAGCTTATCATTATCAGGGGCCCGTCCAACGCATGCTCAGCGATGACGCTTCGAGTTACCTTTATTTCGCCGAAAATGAAAACAGCGATTTAATTGGCCTGGGCGCCGCTTCTGTCGGCAATATGAATTGGATTGATGGCGTAACCTTAGCCGATGCGGGAACAACTTGGGACAATGGCAATCTTGGCTGGGAAAATGGTATGACCTGGTCGGGCGGTTTTTCCTGGTCGGGCGGTTTTTCCTGGTCAGGCGGATTTTCCTGGTCGGGTGGTTTTTCTTGGTCAGGCGGCTTTTCCTGGTCCGGTGGCTTTTCCTGGTCGGGTGGATTTTCTTGGTCGGGCGGCTTCTCTTGGTCGGGCAACACCGATTGGTATACCGGTATCGAAGCTGGAACAGCTAATGTTTCCGCAACAACCTGGGTTGGCGATGATAGTGGGCCAACGGCCGTTTCCTTGCAAAGCATTCGGGCCAGAAGCAATCCCCCCTCTCCCTACATGGTCTTGTTAGGGTTCTTGATTTTTGGGTTAACCAGTTTAAGCGCTTGCTGGTATCGGAAAAGACAACGTTAATTAATCACTTACTTGAAAAGGGTTGAAATTTGTTGTGCGTATCATACCTTTTCATTTACCCGCCTACGCAAAAAAGGTTAAAGTACAAATTCTTTTCTAATTTTCGAGAAAACTACTGGTAATTGCAAAGAGTCTTTTAAGCTCCTGTCACCTATCAATTTACTAAAGCGGCTTTTAGCCCCCATGATTCAGAGGAACCATGGGGGTTTGGGGTCTTTGGTGAGAAAAACACCAGACTATTGTACTGAGAATTCACGATTGATTCCTGTACAATCACGCCAAACTAGCGTATATTAGCCATCCATTTCGTCGTTGTTAAATTCGATTGGTTTATGCTGAAATCACGAAGCTTATATTCTTACTATCTATACTTTGTAATTCTGATTGGACTAGCGCTTCTAATTAGCGGGGTGCGCTTTGCTTCTTTTGAGCCGAAAGCAAACTTCTTCCTGCTCTTAGGCTTAGCATTTTTATCTCAGTTCGCTACCACATCAGTAAAAATATCTGATAAAGCTGGTATCACCTATGATGTTGGTTCGGCAATCAGTATAGCCGCAGCCCCCTTTTACAACCCCTTTGCATCAATTCTAATCCAAATAGCGGCGGTAATAGGCGCCTGGCTTATCAAGCCTGCAGATAAAACCACATGGAAGAGAAGTTGGCGGCAACTGGGGTTTAATGTAGGAATGCATGGGATAGCGATAATAAGCGCTGGAATCGTTCTTATTCTCACCATGGGTTGGTTAAAAGCGAACGTAATCCTTTCCGACACATTGCCCTGGCTTTTGGCAGCAATTGTATATGGACAAGTCAATCTTTGGCTTTTGATTATTGTATTACGATTACAGCATGGGGCTGATGTCAAACCGATGCAAATCTGGATGGACAATGTATGGGCTCTTAGCATTGATGCGGCTGTTATGAGCGTTGGTGGCGGATTACTAGCATTTGCATTAAATCAGTTTGGTTCAGTAGCAATTATTGTTTTTTTCTTGCCAATTTTGCTTTCCGCGTATTCTTTCCGTTTGTACGTCCGCCAAATGCAAGCTCACATGGACAATCTGGAAAACATCGTTGCCGAACGAACCAGGGAATTGGCGGCGGTGATGAAGGAAAAAGACCAGTTCTTGGCTGTCTTGACCCACGACATGAAAACGCCGTTAACGAGCATCGGCATCTATGGCAGTTTGCTACGCGACTATCCCCACATTATCTTGGAAAAACCGCATATGGCAGACACCATTCTGCGCAGTCAAGAAACATTAACGGATATGGTTAATAACATCTTGGACCTGGAGAAACTGCAGGCAGGCGACGGTATTATTTTGGATAAGGAAAACCTTGATCTGGTTTTACTCCTAGATGCGGTGATAGAGCCATTAAATGCCCAGGCCTCGGAAAAGGAAATTGATCTGCAATATACTTGCCAACCAAGCCCGCTTATTGTAATGGTTGATAAGTCTCAGATGAAGCGCGTCCTACAAAATTTAATTTCGAATGCGGTGAAGTACACACAAAAATCGGGGCGTGTTTGGGTTGACGCAAAAATAGATAACGGCCGTGCCGTCGTCGCTGTCAATGATAATGGGTATGGAATCCCTAAAGAGGAACTTCCCTATGTTTTCGACCGTTATCGCCGCGTGGCCAAGCATAGAAAAGTTGCCACCGGAACCGGATTAGGTCTAGCTATTACCAAAGCAATTATCGAAGCGCATGGCGGTGAAATTTCTGTCGCCAGTGAAGAAGGGAAAGGCAGCGTTTTTACTGTTAAACTCCCTTTGTAAAAGTTCAACATTCCCCCCTGCAAGCGTTCGGTAGTCCAACCTGGCAGTTCCCCCACCTCTGTTTGTAAGCCAAAACCAATGAAAAAACTTAACGAAGACCACATGATGGCAGCCGAACGGCTGACCAATATATGCGGGTAAATACCCACGTCCAATAACCAGTAGAAAGACCATTATCCTATTGAGTTGTCAGGTCGGATCATAAATACTAGCGGTAAGGAGCTGTCCTCATGACGGCTTCACCTTTTGGCGATCATAGCGCCTCGTTGCAGCCTATGTGATGTAGTAATAAAGGGAGACAACAATGAAGAAACTACTCTCACTCACTATAGTATTATTGGTTTTAACGGTCTTAATCGGCGTCCCTAATCCTGAGACGGATACTGTGACGTTAATTGTTCAGGCTGAAAATATGGAAACGGCCGTTGCTGTTGTTCAAGCGTATGGCGGCCAGGTCAACCAAGAATTGGCGATAATTAACGGCGTGTCCGCCTCTGTGCCAATCGCACAAGCTGACAGCCTCAAAGCCGATCCGCGCGCGCATTTTGTGCATAATAACGAATCTGCCCAAATTGCCGGGCGGCGCGTCGCGCCAACTGCCAGTTTCCCGCAGGTCATGGGCGTTGACGCCGCCTGGGAAGAAGGTATCAAAGGTCGAGGCATCACCGTAGCCGTTGTAGACACCGGCATTAGTCAAGAGAGTTGGAACCGACGCCGTATCGTAGCCCGCTATGATGCCCTGGACGAGGGTTCTCGGAAAAAAGACCCCAACGGACATGGCACCATGATGGCCAGCCTCATTGGTAATTCCACCAAAGATGAAAATGGCTTCATCGGCGTTGCCCCGCGTGTAAAGTATGTGGATGTTCGCGTTCTGGATGCTGAAGGCAAAGGCAATTACGAAGATATCATCGAAGGGTTGGGTTGGATTTTGGCGAACAAGGATGAATACAACATCCGCGTTGTCAATCTGTCGCTGTTGGCCGGCGTAAACAGCCCCTACTGGGCCGACCCCATCAACCAGGCGGTTGAAGCCCTTTGGGATGCGGGTATCGTCGTTTTGGCGGCGGCCGGTAATGCCGGCCCGGACCCGTTGACGATTTCGGTTCCCGGCAACGATCCCTTTATCATCACGGTTGGCGCGTTTACCGATAATTACACACCCGAAGATGAGGGTGACGATTATATCGCGCCGTTTAGTGGGGCTGGCCCAACAGAAACCGGTTTTGTCAAGCCTGATGTGGTGGCTCCAGGCGCGCATTTGCTCACAACTGCGCCGCGCAGTTCGGCTTGGGCCAAGGAAAATCGGGATAATCGGGTTAGCAGAACTTATTATGAGACGGCGGGCACTTCAGGCGCAACGGCCGTTACCTCCGGTCTGGTCGCGCTCATGTTGCAAGAAAATCCTGACATGACCCCCGGCGAAGTCAAGTATGCCCTGATGGCGACCGCGCGTCCGGCAGCCTACGATGACAGCAGCCTGGCCTGGAGCATCTTCCAGCAGGGCGCTGGTCGCGTTTGGGCGCCCGACGCCGTGTTTGAACCGCCGGAAGGCAACGCTGATGGCGACATGGTCATCGGTGAAAAATACGTTGGCCCAGTCGTTTACCGCGACGATGTATTTATGCTTGTAGATGAAAGCGGCGAGCCGATTACCGACGCGGCCGGCTACATTTGGACAGGCGGCTACATTTGGACGGGCGGCTATATCTGGACAGGCGGCTACATCTGGACAGGCGGCTACATTTGGACAGGCGGTTACATCTGGACGGGTGGCTATATCTGGACAGGCAGTACCGATTGGCAGCCTCCAGGGGAAACGGACGTATGGCAGAGCGGCTACATCTGGACGGGCGGCGACGCCTGGCCGGGCGGCTATATCTGGACGGGCGGCTACATCTGGACAGGCGGTTATATCTGGACAGGCGGCTACATCTGGACAGGCCAGGTAAATGATTTTGAGTGAAAGAGCTTTTTAGCAGAGCGTTAACAGTAATCCTCATGGCGTATAACGCCATGAGGATTGTTTATGTTCATTGTAACGATGTCAACACAGCCCTTTATTCTCTCCAGGAGAAAGCGATTGGAAACAATCCGTAAACAGGCGTTAGCGCCGCGCAATTTATATCTTGCGGGAATCAGCGTCCTGGGTTTAGCCCTGGTTGGCTGGGGTTTTGCGCGCTTGCCGCTGTATGAGCCGCTGTTGACATTCTTTTTATTGTTAGCGTTGGGCGTGGTCGCTCAAGTTGCCGCTACTTCGTTGGTAGGCGGTAAGGTGACGGTTGATGTGAGTACGGCCGTTACCCTGGCCATCGTCTTTCTATATGGAGGGACAGCCGCCACCGTAGCGATGGCGGCAGCGGTAACAGTCGTCGCCATAACTAGTTTACGAGCCAGTTGGCCCGGTTGGCGCAGAGCGTTGGAGCGTGTTGGCTTCAATATCGGCATGGGGGCCATTGCTGTTTTCCTGGCCGGTTTAACATTTGAAACAACAGCGTCAGCCTTGTCGGACAGCAGCTTTCTGAGAGCGACGCTCCCCTGGTTGTTAGCGGCCATCGTGCACGATCAAGTGAACCTGTGGCTGTTAGTCGCATTATTGCATTTCCAAAACAAAATTCCGCCTTTGGAGATTTGGCGCGAGCATAAATGGGCTATTCCCATTAACGTGTTAGTGATGAGCGTCGGCGGCGGCATTTTGGCAGTTGCCGTACAACAATTCGATTTTCTAGGCATTGCCATTTTCTTCTTGCCCATCATCTTGTCGGCCTATTCATTCCGTTTGTATGTCAACCAGACAAAAAAGCAGATGGAGAAACTGGAAGATTTGGTCGCCGCACGCACTCAGGATTTAGCTGAAGCCAATGCAGAACTGGAGCAGGTAAGTAAGGATAAAGACGCTTTCCTGGCTGTGTTGACGCATGATATGCGAACGCCTTTGACGAGTATCAAAGGCTACTCTTCAATACTGCGCGATCGTGACTTGGGCCGCGACCAGCAAATTAAAATTGCCAAAATCATTCTACGCAGTGAAGAAACGTTGTTAGAAATTGTGAACAACATTCTCGATATTGAAAAATTGCAATCGGGAACGCCTATTTTGTTGGAACGCTCCAATTTCGATTTGGCGCTGCTGGTTTCGGCGGCTGCGGAATCGATGGAAGCTTTGGCATCGGAGAAAAACATCACGCTGCATCGTCAGGACGTTCCTCAACCTATCTTGATCACCGCCGACGAGAAGCAAATACAGCGCATCCTTTTGAATCTCATCTCCAACGCCATCAAATATACGCCGGAAGGCGGAACGGTTTCGATTGATACCCGTATGAAAGGGCACGATGCGATTGTCGAAGTCAAAGATACGGGATATGGCATCCCCGAAGACGAAATGCCGTTTATCTTCGACCGATTCCGTCGGGTGAAAGGACATCAACAGAAGGCGGTTGGCACTGGGTTAGGGTTAGCCATTGTCAAAAGCCTGGTTGAAGCGCACGGCGGCGAAATTTCGGCAACGAGTGAAGTGGATGTAGGCAGTACGTTCACGATGCGCATTCCACTTTAGTAACTTACCAATGGGTGCATTTCAAATGAGTTGAGAAAAGTGCGTGTTTCGGGAATTGGAATTCCGTTAGTGTCACGAAGTTTTCGCCACTAATGAATCGCATGTTGCG
>JANTGY010000117.1 GCA_024762695.1 Anaerolineae bacterium | reverse complement strand
ACATGGTACTCATGGATATACGGCTGTCCGGCGGCAGCGGTATTGAGGCCTGCCAACAAATTGTAACCCGCCTGCCAGAGACCAAAGTCATCATGCTTACCTCCTACGCTGAAGACGAGATGTTGTTTGCCGCTATCCGCGCCGGAGCCACCGGCTACGTACTTAAACAAGTTGGCGGCAATGACTTGATTCGGGCCATCGAAGCGACCGCACGCGGCGAAGCCATGCTCGATCCCTCTTTAACGCAGCGCGTCTTCTCTGAAATTCGCACATCCATCCAAAAGGAAGAGGCAGCCGCCTTCACCGACCTGACAGCGCAGGAAATGCAGGTCCTCTCGCTCATTGCCGAAGGCAGCACCAATCGAGAAATTGCCAGCGCCTTGTTTTTAAGCGAAGGCACGGTGCGCAATTATGTGAGCAGCATCCTTTCTAAACTTGGGGTATCGAATCGCGCCGAAGCGGCCGCTTACGCGATCCAACATCATCTAAAAGATTATTTATAAATGTCTGATGCAATAGACAGGCAGTACCAGCGTGATCTGGAAGAGAAAAATCGTCAATTGACGGCGCTAAATCGCGCCGCCATTGCCATTGCCGGCGAATTGTCGCTGGACAAAGTTTTGCAGCAAATCGTCGAATCGGCCCGACAGTTGGCCGGCGCGCAATATGCCGCCCTCGGCGTGTCTAATGCCGACCAAAATATGGAGGCGTTTGTGCAAAGCGGTATGTTATCCGATGAGGCGGCGCGTATCGCGCATTTACCTAAAGGGCTGGGGTTACTGGGCGCTATCATCCGCGAAAAACGGCCGATTCGTATCCCCCGCATCTCTCGCGACCCGCGCGCTGTTGGGTTCCCGCCGCATCACCCCCACATGGACAACTTCCTCGGCGTTCCTATCATGGCAGGAATGCAAACTTTGGGTAATTTGTACCTGACCGACAAAATCAACGGTTCTGAATTTTCGGCGTCCGACCAGGAAGCGGTGGAGATGTTGGCCGCTCATGCGGCTGTCGCCATCCAAAATGCTCGCTTGTATGAGCAGGTAGGCCGCCTGGCGATTGTGGAAGAGCGGGCCCGGATTGGCATGGATTTGCATGATGGCATCATCCAATCCATTTACGCCGTCGGACTCACCTTAGAATCAGTAAAATTGGCGCTGCCGGCGCAGGTTGAAAAGGCGAATGAGCTTCTGGAACGTTCCATTGAGGGTCTAAATGATACGATTCGAGACATCCGCAATTTTATTTTAGATTTACGTCCGCAGCGTTTTCGCGGCGATGTGGATTTGGGTATCGCCCGCCTGGTACGCGAGTTTAGGGCCAATGCGATGGTTCCGGTTCAACTTGACGTTCAGCCAGATGTGGTCGCCGCCTTACCGACGGCCGTTTCCCGCGCCATCTTCCTCACTACCCAAGAAGCATTAGCCAATATTGCCCGTCATGCCAGAGCCACCCAAGTGATCATTGAAGCGCAAAGAATCAACGGCACAGTTGAGTTATCGATTATTGACAATGGACGTGGGTTTGACACCGACAAACAAGATCAAGCCATCGGACATGGCTTATCTAACATGCGGGCGCGGGCTGAGGAATTGCAAGGTATCTGTTCAATCGATTCGTCTCCCGGCCAGGGAACGCACATCGAATTAGTCTTGCCCTGCCAATAATCAATCAAACGCCGGCGCCATTCTCCTCAACCTCGTTTACTGAAAAATAAGTAAGAAAATCAGTCGTTGTAATGATTCCCACCAGGATATCATTTTCGATAACGGGCATGGCCCCAAATTTATACATGCTCAGCATCTCGGCAGCGCGATATGCCGGCGTTTCTGGCGTGACAAAGATGGGATTAGGCGTCATGCAGCTTTCAGCAGTAACATCGGTCAATAATGCTTCGTCCTGCGATCTATCGTGCAAAACAACGGGTGAATTCATCACCAACCGAATATCGCGGTCGGTGACGATGCCCACTAATGTGCCATTGTCTAGCACGGGGACTTGACGGTAACCACGCGTTTTCATAATTCCAATAACGGTGCGTAAGGGGGTGGCAGGAGTTACGGTGTCAGGTACGGCCGTCATCAGATCGTTCACAGTTAACATATTTTCCCTCGCATATTTTGTCTTGTTTTCCCACAGTGTAAAACATTTATCAAGCAAGTCGAGGTGGCGAATGTCATGCTTGACGGATGACTTTCCTCTATTATCTCAATGACATTTGACACTCGGATTCGTTTCGGCCAACTTCTACAATCTGAATACCTCCTTCAAATGGCATTGAGGCTATGTTAAACTGGACAATGAACGAAATCCGACTGCTAATTATAGAGGAACATAAAGCAGTGCGCCGCGCGCTACAGACGCGACTCCAATCCTCATCAAACCTTGAGGTGATAGCTGCGTACCCCAGTGTGGCCGAATGGCGCGCCCAGCGACGGTCGTCCAACCAAACGGCTTGCGCCGATGTCGCTTTGGTGGGTTTAAAAGGCAATCAACAACGTCCCGTTAACGCCATCATCGAAGACATTAAAGCATTCCAAAAAGAGGGCGCCGCCGTCATTGTTTTGGCCTCCGTCGCCGATGAAATCGAACGCGAATTGGCGCTCCAAGCTGGCGCCCGCCGCTACTTACTCAAAGATATCAACTCTATTCATTTGATCGCTGAAATCGAATCGTTAGCTGCCGCTCAACCTGGTTAGTTTTTCCCAAAAATGAGTCAAAACAAAAAAAGCGCTCTTTCCTTTTGCTGCTCAGCCAGTTACGCTCTAAACTTGTACACGGCTGGCAGTCGCCAGCCGCAAATCAACTGATGGGAGAATATGAATAAATATGGCTAAAAAAGTAAGCAAGAAACGCAAACCAACCCAGAAAAAACAAACCAATTGGACCTTGATTGGCGGCGTCGTTATCGTCGGCGTTATTGGATTATTTGCGCTGCTTTTCCTCTCTCTGCAAGCGCCAGACACCACTGCCGAAAATCGTGAGCTGGAAACTTACTGTGAAGACAACCCCAACAACTGTGTAATTAAGGGAGACGCCAATGCGCCGGTGACTATTGTTGAAGTTTCGGATTATGGTTGTCCCCACTGCCGGACTTTTAACGCGGAAACTGCGCCGCTGATTGATGAGCGTTATGTCGCTTCCGGCGAGGTGCGTTATATTTCGGTGCCCTTTGCCCTACGCAGCCAAGACGGTTCCTATCCCACGGCGGCAACGGCCGTTGCCTCACTTTGCGCTAATGAACAACCCGGTTTTTACGACGATTATCAAACGGCGATGTTCAACTTACAGGGCAGCCCCTCGTTTAACACCTTTACCGGTTTTGTTGAAACGGCCGAAACGCTGAGCATGGATGTAGACGCTTTTTCTTCTTGCCTGGCGGATAATAATTATGAAGCAACCGTCTTAGCCAACACCCAGATGGCCCAGCGCGCCGGCATCAGCGCAACGCCTAGCTTCTTTATCAACGGCCGTAAAGTTGAAGGCGCGCAACCCTTCGCCGCTTTCCAGCGACAAATTGATGCATTGTTAGAGTCGTAATATGAATTTACGCACTGAAAATTGGCAGATTCGGCTCATCCAGCTCTTAACAATACCGGGCATATTGACAGCCTACTATCTATGGCTTTACCATGAAGGCACACTGTTTTCTGCTTGTACCACAAACGCGATTTTTGATTGCGGGCAAGTCAGCGGACCAGGAGCGCGTTACGCTTCCATCGGCCCTATCCCTGTCGCCATGATTGGTTTGGTTGGCTACATCTTCATCTTTTTATTGCCCTGGCTGCAAGATTGGCTGCCGATTATTGAAGAAAACATTGCCGAGTTAATGATCGGCACAACCGGATTGGCGTTCTTATTCACATTGTGGCTGACTGCGTTAGAATTTTTTACAATCGGCGCATTCTGCCAATACTGTTTGTACTCGGCGGCTATTGTCACCGTGATGTTTGGATTGTCGATCAGTTATTTGCGCTCAGATCGAAGCTGACCGCGTAAAAGCTGATCGCGTAAAAGCCAAAAGGGGGCATTGATGAGACTAGAACTTGTACAAGATTGGATGACGCGCGAAGTTATCACTGTAGGGCCGGACATTTTATTATCGGACGCCCATAACTTGATGACGACGCATGCTATTCGCCGCTTACCGGTAGTAGAAAACGGCCGTCTGGCAGGCATTGTTACGTATGGCGACATTCGCAGCGCACGGCCGTCCACTGCCAACAACCTCAACATCTGGGAAATGCAATATGTTATGGCCCAGCTCGTCGTCGCCGAAATCATGACCCCTAATCCTATGACCGTATGGGAAGACACAACCGTCGGCGAAGCGGCCCAAACGCTGCTCAAGCATAAAATCGGCAGCTTGCCCGTCGTCAGTCGCGAAGCCAGTTTAGTTGGCATCATCACCGAATCAGACATCTTCCGTTTGGTGGCCCGCGATTGGAGACGCGCCGAAGACGAGTCAACAGAACCCTACGCACGGTACAGCCGCTAAGCTGCATTTCAGCCAATCAGCCCAATACCAAAACGCTGAATAGCCGAAATGCTAGGTAAACCACAAAAAGTATTTTGATAAGAAATGCGCTAATTCTTTGTGGTTTACTCAGGGAAAACGGGAGAATCATTGTTTTCCTCATTCAAATGGCTTTCCCGTTTCCACCTAAAAAGGAGACACAATGGAATTCGGCATTCCCAAAGAAGTTCGTGATTTGGAAATGCGGGTTGGTCTGGCGCCGTCAGGCGTTCTTTCCTTAGTCAAATCAGGCCACACCGTTTACGTTGAAAGCAAAGCCGGCCTGGGCGCTGGCTTTAGCGACGAAGATTTTCGTGCCGCGGGAGCGCAAATCGTATATACCGCAGCCGAAGTTTACGGCCGTTCCGACGTCGTCGCCAAATTATCCCGGCCCACCCAAGAGGAGCATCGTTTGTTCCGGCCCGGCCAGATGATACTCTCCTTCCTGCATCTATCCGTCGCCTCGCCCGATCTATTTGAAGCGTTGGCCGAAAAAGAGATTACGGCCGTTGCCTACGAAATGATAGAAGAAGACGATGGCGATTTGCCCGTCCTCGTTTCTGCCAGCCAGGTCGCCGGTCGGTTTGCCCCCTCCGTTGCCGGACACCTGCTCCGCAGCGACCGCGGTATGCCCGGCCAGCAAAAAGGGCGCGGCATTCTATTAAGCGGCATCCCCGGCGTACCGCCCGCCGCCGTCGTCATCATCGGCGGCGGAACATTGGGCGTCAATGCCGCTGGCGCATTTATGGGCCTGGGCGCAGAAGTGACGGTTCTAGACCGCAACTTGAGCAAATTAAAATATATAGACGAGCGATTTAACGGCCGAGTCACCACCATGTTCGCCAACAAATACAATCTACAACGCGCCGTAAGATTCGCCGACGTGCTGCTCGGCGCCGTACTCATCCCTGGTCAGCGCGCCCCCCTCCTCGTCAGTCGAGAAATGGTCAAAACCATGCGTCCTGGCTCCGTCATTATGGACTTCTCCATAGACGAAGGCGGCTGCGTCGAAACCAGCCGCCCCACCACCCTGCGTGACCCTTCCTACCTGTTAGAAGGCGTCGTCCATTACTGCGTACCCAATATGACCTCCGTTGTTGCGCGCACAACAACCTACGCTGTTACCAATGCCGCTTTGCCCTATCTGCGCGCCCTCGGCGAATACGGTTTAATTGGCGCCATCCATCGTGAACCAGCCCTCGTTCGCGGCATCAACCTATACCAGGGCAACCTGGCCGACTCTGCAGTGGCTGCAGCTCTGGGCCGCAAAGTCACCGCTAATCTCCCACGCGGCGAGGAGAGAACACGATGAACTGGGAATCTATCTATCGCCGCAAAGTAAGCGATGTCGCCACAGCCCTGGGCGTCATCGAATCCGGCAACCGTATCTACATTGGCGGCGGCGCCGGCGTGCCCAAACACCTAACTCAAGGATTATCAGCACGTGCGCCAGAACTCCGCGATGTAGAATTAACTCACATTTTAACATTCGCCGAGGCCCCTTATGTGGCCCCAGAATATGCCGAAAGCTTCCGCGTCAACGCTCTTTTTATCGGGCCAAACGTACGCGGGGCCGTTCATGCCGGTCGAGCCGACTTCACCCCCGTCTTCCTGTCTGAAATCCCCGACATGTTTCGGGATGGGACTATGCCCATTGACGTGGCCCTCATCTCCGTATCGCCGCCTGACGAACATGGCTTCTGTTGTTTTGGCGTAGAAGTTGGCACAACCAAACCGGCAGCCGAATCGGCCCGAATCGTCGTCGCCGAAGTCAATCAGCAAATGCCGCGCACTCTGGGCGACAGCTTCATTCATGTCAGCCGCCTGCACCACATTGTAGAGGTTAACTATGCTATACCCGAAGCGCCTCAAGGCGGAGCGTCTGATGAGCATTTAAAAATTGGCGAGCATATCGCGGGAATGATTCCCGACGGGGCTACTTTACAAATGGGTATCGGCAGCATTCCCGATGCTGTTTTGCATCATTTAGGCGGCCACAAAGATTTAGGCGTTCATACAGAATTATTCTCTGATGGCGTGATTGAATTGGTCAACCAAGGGGTCATTACTTGCTCGCGTAAGACATTTCATCCCGGTAAAATTGTGTCTGGCTTTTTATTTGGCACAAAAGGCTTGTATGAATTTGTGGATAACAATCCTCTTATTGAAATGCACCCCACCGATTATGTGAACGATCCATTTAACATCGCTCAAAATGAGAATATGGTGGCCATTAATTCGGCCGTTGAGATTGATTTAACCGGCCAGGTGTGCGCGGATTCGATTGGTTCCCGCATTTACAGCGGCGTAGGCGGTCAAGTGGACTTTATTCGTGGGGCTGCACGCTCCAAGGGCGGGCTGCCTATTATTGCTTTCCCGGCAACGGCGAAAAGTGGCGAATTGAGCCGAATTGTTCCTATGTTGACTCAGGGAGCTGGTGTAGTGACTACGCGCAATGATGTTCATTTTGTTGTGACAGAGTATGGTGTGGCTTCTTTGCGTGGGAAAACTGTCCGTGAACGAGCCAGAGAATTAATCAATATCGCTCATCCCAAATTCCGTGATGGATTGAAGCAAGCGGCAAAAGAATTGGGTTACCTATGAAAACAGCCGCAAATGGCGTGGCAAACAACAAAAAAGCGACCGGGCCAATTTTTGCCCTGTCGCTTTTACTTTTATGTACTGATATGTATAAGTTTGTATAAGTGTCAGATTATGGGGTTCAGCGGCAGTTTCACAAAGAAAACGCTGCCCGCACCGGCGCCTGCGCTTTCGGCCCAAATACGGCCGTCATGCGCTTCCGTAATCGCTTTACACAAAGCCAGGCCAATCCCCGCTCCCTTTTGGGCCTGCACCGATCCTTTTTCTACCTGATAGAATCGGTCAAAGAGCCGGGCCAACTTATCTGGCGGAATTCCCGCCCCTTCATCAGCCACCGATAAAATGACGCAGTCGTCTTCGACTACAGCCCCCAGCGTAACAGCGCTGCCTTGGGGACTGTATTTAAGCGCATTGTCCAATAAATTGAACAACGTCTGATTTAACATGTTGGCGTCGGCAGTCAATTCGGGCAGTTCGGGCGGCGCATCTAAGTCGAGATGAACGGATTTGTTCGTCGCTAAAACTTGCCAGGATTTCTCGACCTGCTTCAAAAATGCGTATAGATTAAAGGTTGTCTTTTCAAGGGTGTGTTTATCAATTGTTTGCAGCTTAAAGAGCCGATCGATAAGGAAGAAGAGTTGATCGCCATTTATATCCAGGACAGTGAGCGCTTCTTGCTGTTCGTCGGTCAAAGAACCAAAAAGTCCTTCTTGAAGCAGCTCGGTGTATCCTTTAATTAGGGCCAACGGCGACCGTAAATCGTGGGAAACATTTTGCATCATCTCGTGCTTGGCACGCAGTAATTCTTGTAACTCCTGGTTGCCTTGCTCTAACTTCCGCGTCAACTGCGATTGGTTGATGGCGATGGTGAGCGATTGGGCAATTTCCCGAACGATAGCAATGTGACCGGGGGCAAAAGCAGGCTGCGAATTGGTCGCCAACTGGAGACTGCCGATCAGATTGACGCCCATAATGAGCGGGAAATTGATATAAGACTGGATGTTCTGCTGTCGCCAGCGCTCTTCAATTGGGGAAGAAACGGTCAAAGCGCTTAACCGCTGTACCATGAAGAAATGTTCCAACGAGTTATCGTTTTGACCGGTAAAATCTGTGCGTGGCAATACCTGGCCCGGTTCTAGAACACGGCCGTTTCCATCATCCACCACCGCTAAAACCAGCAATTCCCGTTTTTGCGGTATCCGCAGCAAAATATGGGCCTGTTGGAATGGGATGAGAGATTGTAAGTTCGCTAAAGTTGCCTGGGCGATTTCCTCGGGCGACCGGGCGGTCAAGATGGTTTGATTGATGGCGTTGATGGCGGAGAGACGGCCGTTTTGCCGCTGCAAGGCCTGTTCCATCCGTTTCCGTTCGCTAATATCGTGGAGAATGACAACCCAATGGTTAACGGCCGTGTCGTTTTTGAAATGAACGGGGCGGCCGCGCATTTGAATGTCGCGTTGCAGCAGCGTATCGTAAGTCTCCACATTGGCGACATTCGCAGTGATAGCATTGCCGCCATCGCCATCAGTTTGTTGAAAAAGGGACAAAAACCGTTCCAGATAACATGGCTTAGCGCAAACAGGGTGGATAAGGGCATGTAAATTCAAGCCCATTACATCCTTAACCGACCCCATCCCCCAATCTTCAATAGTACGGTTAGCGCGAATAATACGGCCGTGATCATCCACCACAAAAATCAGTTCCGGCAGCGCATCCACCGTCGCTTCCCATTCTTGCTTCGCCCGCTCAACCTTACCAAAAGATTCCAAAAGCGGATCTTCCATCATAAGCTGTCCGTCAAGCGCGCTGGATACGGATAATCGTTTCTCTCCATTCCCTCGATTGGCTAAATTGTCTGTCGTTGAGTAAATCATGGCCAAAGCCTCAGAAAATAAATCAGTTTAAGTCATAGCGCTTACCGCCTCAAATAGGGTTCGATGCAAAGTGTAATGATTTATGGCGTTTCGTATGATCGCATGATCGCAGTATATGACCTAACCGTTACATTTTCTGTTACACTGACTCATGAACCGTAGGACAGAAGTCCCAATCCTCGTGAGAAACAGACAATTTGGTACAAAAGTACAAGCAAAACCATCCATTTCAGCCTGGAAAATACCATATCATAATGGCTTCAAATCATCCAAAATCCACGGCATAAGCTCAGCCACAGTTGGATGCGTCAGCACAGCCTTTCGGAACAGCTTATAAGACTGCTTGGCATACATAAACGGCGTAAACATATTAATTATTTCATCGCCGCCAACGCCAAGAATGGCCGCCCCTAAGAATTCCTCACTATCGGCGTCAACCAGAACTTTGACCAACCCGGCTGTTTCATCCTTTTCTTTGGCCCGCGCAATATATTTCATCGGTCTGGTAGCCATCAAAACATTGCGGCCGCTGGCCCGCGCCTCTTTCTCGCTCATCCCTACCCGGCCTAACGGCGGGTCTATAAACATCGCATAAGTTATCACGCGCTCCGACAATATTCGGTCGTCGCTGCCGCTGAAATAATCCCAAAATATCTCGCCGTCGTTAACCGATGTATGGGTAAACGCTCCTTCGCCGTTGATGTCGCCAATGGCGAAAATATGCGGCGCGCTGGTCTGCATCACGTCATTTACAACGATATAGCCCCGCTCATTAACCGCAACCCCGGCCGCTTCCAAATTCAAACGATCGCTGTTGGGAACGCGCCCGACAGCCAGCAGCAGATGCGTTCCCTGCACTTGATTGGCTGCGCCGTCTTGCTCAAAGAATACATCGATTTTTTGGTCAGAATCTTGAGCCAGCCGTTTAACATCAGCATTGAGATGAATAGCGATCCCTTCGCCTTCCAGAATTTCTTTGGCCGCAGCGGCAATATCGGGGTCTTCGCGGAACATGAGATGAGGCGAACGTTCGATGATGGTGACTTCGCTGCCCAAACGACGAAAAGCTTGCGCAAATTCCATGCCAATGTAACTACCGCCAACCACAACCAGATGCGGCGGCAGCTCCTCCAAGTCAAGCAGACGCGCATTATCCAGCCAATCCACATTCTCAATTCCGGGAATGGGATGGACGCGCGCGCGCCCGCCGGCATTGATGATAATCGTTTCGCCTGCAATCAATGCATCGCCAATCTGAATGGTGTGCGTCCCTGCAAACGCCGCATACCCGTTGTAAATAGTTACGCCATCCATGCCCCGCAGCCAATTTTCTAATCCTTGGCTGGCGCCGCGCCGCATGTTGTTTTGACGTTCCATCACTTTGGCAAAATCCACGCTGATTTCGCCGGTCACCACGCCAAAGTCGGGACCGCGCCGGGCCATGTGCGCCGCTCGCGCGCTGGCGACGATGGTCTTAGTGGGCGTACAGCCATAATTGACGCAACTGCCGCCAAAACGGCCGCCTTCCACAACAGCCACACTTTTACCCGCTTTAACCAGTCGAGGCACGACTGTGCCCGTCGCTTGCCCCGTCCCTATCCAAATCACGTCATATTTGTTCATTATCACTCCTGAATTTACGCTTGATTTTACTTTTGCGGCAAACCGCTGAAGTAGTTGCAACGGCCGTTGACCACACACCATCCCTATGACGCGCCCGAATCACTGTTTTCTTACCTGTCACGGTTTTTCAGCAGTCCCATTTTGCCGTCATTCCCGCGCAGGCGGGAATCCATCTTCTCCTGTAACAAAATATGGATGCCTGCCTTCGCAGGCAT
>JANTGY010000116.1 GCA_024762695.1 Anaerolineae bacterium | reverse complement strand
CGTGGTAACGCCCAAATCGAGGGCGGTTTCGTAGGCGGGGAGGGTGTTTTCCGGTTTGAGGCCGCGCGCGCCGCGATGCCCTTCAATGTCAAATCCGGTCGGTAGTGAATGGGTAATGGCGTCGGGGATGGGAACGGCTGCTTCGGCTTCGCTCAGCACGGCCGTTGCCACTTCTTCTTGTTCTCCCCCGCCACAAGACACAAGCAATAACAAAATCCAAAGCAATGATTTCTTCAATTCTTCTCTTCCTTAACAACAAACAGCCGGAACCAGGTATACCCACCAAACCCAGTCCCGGCCGTTTGTCATTTGGACGTTGTGCGCTCAAGTAATTTTCAGTAATTAAGTAATTGAGTAATTATTGAATTACCCAATTACTTAATTACCATGCACACCGCGCCCGAAATCAATTTCTATTCAAAGAAAGCGTTGTAGTCAGCCAATTCTTGATTTGCTTTCTCGGCGGCTTCGTCCAGCGCTTCTTGCGGGGACATGCCGTCATCCAGCACGCGGCTGTAAGCGTCTACGATGAACTGACGGATAGCCGGGAACGGGCCTGCTTTACCGCCCAACACGGCGTAGTTCGGGGAACCGTCGGCCATGGTGGTGTTGGTGCTGGCAAGCTGTTCGATAGCGGTGCGGAAGTTCGGGTTTTCGGCCCAGAAATCCTGCAAGTCGGGATTGTCGTCCATGTCTACGCGTACCGGGAAGTAGCCGGTTCCGCTGTGCCAGGTGACTTGTTGTTCTGGCTGCGCCAGGAAGTTCATCACTTCCCAGGCGGCCTGGTTCACGGCGTCGTCGCCGGAATCAATCAGCCATAGCGCGGCGCCGCCGATGATGACGCCGTTACGGTCGCTGCTGTCGCTGTGGGGGATGTAGGTGGTGGCGACTTCAAAGTCAGCCCCTTCCTGCATGCCCAGCGCGCCGGAGGTGGAGTCGAAGATCATTGCCGCTTGTCCAGCTTGGAATACCGCGTCGGTGTCGGTCCAGGTCTTGCCTACATTGGGGGCGTAGCCATCAGCAATCAGGCCGCTCAGGAAGGTGAATACCTCGACGCCTTGGCCTTCGTTGAAGACGGCTTCGGTAGCGCGACCGGTACGGCCGTTGTTATTGTTGAAGTACAAACCGCCACTGTTCGCCAGAATTTGCTCGAAATACCAGCCAACCTGACCGAAGGTGATGCAGTATTCAACGCCAGCGGCTTGGATTTCGTCACATTTGGCAATCATGTCGGAGAAGGTTGTGTCCAGTCCGGGCGGGTCGATGCCCAACTCGGCGAACATGTCCGCATTGTAGTACATGATGGGGGTGCTGCTGTTGAAGGCCATGCCGACCATGCCGTTTTCGTCGGAGTAGTAGTCGCGGACGGCGGGGACGAAGACATTGGGATCGAAATCATCGAACGAATATGCGGGGACCAAGCGGCCGGTGTCAAACATGGTTTGCGCGGCCAGGTCGAAGTTCTGGGTGATGTTCGGCTCGGTGCCGGCATCAAAGGAAGCCAATAGAGCGTTGTAGGTGTCGTCGTAGGTGCCCTGGAATGTGGCGTTTACCTGGATATCGTCGTGGGAAGCGTTGAAACGCGCCACCAATTCATCTACAACCTCGCCTAGCTCGCCGCCCATAGCGTGCCAGAATTCAATGGTAATAACTTCAGCCATCGGTTCTTCAGCGGCCGGTTCTTCAGCGGCTGGCTCTTCGGCAGCCGGTTCTTCAGCCATCGGTTCTTCCGCGGCCGGTTCTTCAGGGGCCGGCTCTTCCGCTCCGCCGCCGCAAGCGACGATGAACATGCTCAAAATCAATAATAGTGTCAGTGTCTTAAATACAGATTTCATCTTCATAATCCTCCTCAGGATTGAGATTGGCTTGTTTCCACAGTGGGTGACCTGAATCCAGGTTAGGGAACAAGCAAAGTATAGTAACGGCCGTTTTACACAAAACAGCCAATGGACAACAAAATTTGGTAGATTGGAGACTAGAGACTGGAGATTTACTAATCTCCAGTCTCCAATCTCTAATCGCTGCTCCTAGCCCTTCAAACCTGTCATAGCAATGCCCTTAACCAACTGCCGTTGGGCTATCAAGAAAATAAGCAGCGTCGGCATCAGCGCAATGACCGCCGCTGCCATCACCGCGCCCCAATCAGCCCCGCGCTCCTGGTCAAATAGGAAAAAACGGATGCCAATTTGGATAGTACGCATACTTTCTTCATTCGTAATAACCAACGGCCATAGATATTGGCTCCAGGCTCCCAAAAACGAGAAAATGCCAAACGCGCTAATCGAACCTTTGCTTAATGGAACTAGAATTTGCCATAAAAAGCGCCAATTGCTGGCCCCATCAATCTTGGCCGAATCATGCAAGTCTTTAGGGATTGTCAGGAAAAATTGACGCAGCAGAAAGATGCCAAACGCGCTGGCCAGGAATGGAACAGTCAAAGCAAAATAGGTGTTAGGCCCAATTGCCTCATTAATTTCGCCCCATTTAGCGATAGTCAAGAAGTTGGGAATGAACGTTAACTGGAATGGAACCATCAAGCTGGCCAAAATCAAATAAAATAATAAATCTCGGCCAGGGAATTCCAAAATAGAAAAAGCATAGGCGGCCAAAATGCTAAACAAAAGTTGGAAGATAACAATCGTGCCTGTTTGAATGAGGCTGTTGGCGAAGAAACGCCACAACGGCGTTGCTGACCAGGCTGTGATGTAATTCTCCACCGTCCATATTTCCGGGAACAGGGTAGGCGGATAATTGGTGATGTCCTCGGCGACTTTGAAGCTAGTGAAGATCGCCAGGAAAATAGGCGCGGCTACGAGAAGGCCGATGCCAATTAGATAGACGTGTAGGCCAATCTCGCCCCATTTGATTTTTCTGCCCGTTTTAACAGGCGCTGTAGATGCGCTCATTGGTAATGTACCTTTTTGCCAAAGCCTTTGAATTGAAGGAAGGACATAATCAAGATGATGATAAACAGCAAATAAGCCTGGGCCGATGCGTAGCCCCGGAATGGCGTACCGACAAAAGCGTCGTAATAAATTGAGTAAAGGAACGTATTGGTTGCGCCGCCAGGGCCGCCTTCGGTCAAGATGTTAATTTCGCCAAAGACTTGCAGGCTGTTGATGATGTTGATGATGAAAAGGAAGAATAGCGTGGGTGAAAGCAGAGGCAGCGTGATGTGGCGGATGCGATGCCATAAGTTGGCTCCATCTACTTTGGCTGCTTCATAATAGGTCGAGTCAATATTTTGGATGCCAGCCAACGCGATGATGACGTTAAAGCCCAACTGTCGCCAAATCACCGCTAACATCACGGCAACCAACGCCCAATCTTTGGAGGAAAGCCAGAGTGGGCCTTCAACGCCAATTAAACTCAACAGATAATTGAGATAGCCGACAACCGGATGGTAAATCCATCTAAACAAAACGCCAGTGACAGCGCTGCTGATGACGATGGGGACGAAAATAAGCAGGCGATGAAACCAGGAAAGGTGGTTTAGCGGGTAGGAGAGGGCGATGGCCATGGCTACGGCTAAAATGAGACCGCCTGGAACCACGCCTAAGGTAAACAACACCGAAACTTTGAGACTATTTAGATATTCGGGGTCGGCAAATAAGCGGGTATAGTTTTCAAAGCCCACGTCAATAGATTTGCCGCCGAAGGGGGCGATTCGCGTTAAACTGAGTTGGAAGGAGGTGACGATAGGGATGAAAACAAAGATCGTAAGAATGATGAGAGAAGGCAGCAAGTACAAATAGCCTTCAAGAGCGGATTTTACTTTTTGCCAGTTTTTATTGTAGGTTTTGGCAGGCTGCGCTTGGCTGGCTTCCTGCATTGATATTGATTGACTCATGCTGGCTCACTTTGTTTGCCGTGAATGGCTTTTTGCTCCGTTGAAATGGTTGCAGTGTGTTAACGATAATGGGAAAGTGGAGAGAAGTATAGCATGAAGGAGGTATCTTTCAAGCTATTTTGTTAATAATTTGATATGAATGGGTAAAGGGTTGATTAACTTTTAAGATTCATTATGCTGGAGAGGCATTTACATTAGGCCCTTGCAATTCCAGACCCGGAATGACAACGGCCCCGGTACGGTTGCCGGCGGCTTGTCCTCGCGCGGCGCGAAGTTCATCGACCATGCCTAACTCATCGAAGATGGTTGTGGCCCGGAAGTGGCAGTCAACGGCCCAGGCGGATTGCCCGGCGCGGTCGTAGAGGCGGCGCATGATGAGGTAGGTGCGGGCCAGGTCGGGGCGGGCGCGGATTTGGCGTAAGATGCGCATAGCGCGCAGAAGATTGGTTTCAATTCGCGGCCAATCAGGGCGGGGCAGCTTCATACCGATTTCGGATTGGGTGCGGAGGGCGACGGCTTCGGCCCAGCGGTTGCCGGCTTCGGCGGCGAGTTGGGCGGCGTGTACGGCCGTTCCCCACCCCTCATTCAACATCCCCGCCGCATACTGGGCCTGCGCCAGATAAACATGAATCACATGCACCAACACCCGATAATCCACCTCTTCCGCCCATTTTAACGCATTCTGGATTTCGGACACGCCCTTTTCCGGCTGGCCGGTTTGCACCAAACAGCGACCAATGACCGCCCGCAGCGTGAAGGCGTGCGGCGTCATTCCCTCCTCGCGCCACAAATCGCGGGCCGGTTCGGCTACAGCCAGCGCTTGCTCCCACTCATTCAATTCGCCATAGATGAAGGCTAACTGCATTCTGGCAACGGTGCGCATGGCTCCGGAAACGGCCGTCTCCGCCAACTCCAGCCCCTTCTGCGCCGCGTCAATCGCCCGCTGCCAGGAACCGACGCGGGCATACGCCACGCCCAAATAGCCATAAATGGCCGGCAAATCATCCATTTCCCCACTCTTTTCCGCCATGTCCACATAGCGCAGCAGGTAGGCGATGGCGTCGTCATAATGACTGAGGGCGATGCCGGCCCGTCCCAGCATCCGCAAGGCGGCATAGCGCAAATTGGCGTCGTCCAGTTCCTCGGCGTGGCGCAGCGTGCGGCGGGCATAATCATCGGCGGTGTCGGGACGGCCGCGCAGCCAAAAAATCTGGGATGAACGATGGAAAATGTGAGCCAGCCGTCCCATATCGCCCAATGATTCGGCCATGCGCTCCGTTTCTTGCAGCATTTGCAGCGCTTTGGGCAGCGCGCCGGTAAAGGCATACGCCTGCGCCAATTGCAAATTCAAATCAATGCGCTCGGCCTGATCTAATTTGGCCAGGCTGGGGAACCGGCCTAGCAGCCCAATCGCCCGCAGGCCAAACTCCCGCGCCTCGGCGTAAGAGCGGACGCGCAGGGCGCGCCGCCCGGCTTGCGCCAGATAAGGCAGGGCCTGGCCGGGTTCAGCGCTCAAATAATAATGATGGGCCATCTGCGCCGGGTCGGCGTCGGGGCGGTTGGCGCTGAGGAATTCGGCTACCTGAAAATGGATCCATTGGCGGCGGGCGCGGCTGAGCTGCTGGTAGGCGACCTGGCTCAATTTTTCATGGGTGAAGTCGTAGCTGTCGCGCGTTTCACGGACCAGACCGCGCGCCAACCATTCGTCCAGCGCATCGAGTAAGGTTTGGGTGTCGAATTGGCTGACTTGTTGCAGCAGCTCAAAGGTGAATTCACGGCCAATGGCGGCGGCGACGCCCAACGCAGCCCGGCTGTCGTTTTCTAGTTTGTCCAGGCGGGATTCGATGATGGATTGCACTTGCAGCGGGATGGCGAAGAACGGCCGTTCCCCCTGATCATCTGTCGGCACACTGCGCGTCCAATCACCGCCCGCTTCGCGCACCGCCCGTGTAGTTTCGATGATGAAGAACGGATTGCCCTCTGTTTCCTCGTAGATGCGGCGGGTAAAGATAGGATCGAGATTGTCATCGTCCATCAGTTGGCGTACCAGGACGGCCGTCTCTTCCTGCGATAACCGTTCTAATGCGAGCGGCTGAAGAAGCTGCTTGCGCTCCAATTTGCGCGCCAGCCGCACCCGCTCGCGGGGCATATCCTCGGTGCGCGCTACGCCGATGATAAGCAGTCGCGCTCCCGCCGCCCGCTGCGCCAAATAGCCCAGCAGGTTCCAGGTTTGCCCATCGGCCCAATGCAGATTGTCGAGGTAAAGAATGACGGGACGATGGCGGGACAACGCCAACAAAAAGCTGCCCAATCCTTCAACTGCATGGTGATGCTGGCTGGCTGCGCCCAGATTGTGGCCGGGAAAATAAGCGGGTAAATTGGGGAAAAAGGGGAGCAACGCGGCTAACCAGGGCGGAGGCGGTTGGAGGCGTTCCCAGGGTATGGGGTTACCCTCATTGCCAGTGTCGGCGTCGCGCAGGGCCTGCGCGATGGGGCTGTAGGGAATCATGGATTCAAATTCGTGACCGCGCCCGATGAAGAGTTGCACGGCCGTATCCAATCCCGCCAACATCTCATCCACCAGCCGGGTTTTGCCCACGCCCGATTCGCCTTGAATAAAGACAAACCGGCCTTGCGCCCCGCGTGCCGCCCGCCACGCTTCCCGCAGCCAATCCAATTCGGCTTGACGGCCAATGAAGGGAACGTCTGAAGGCGGAAGGCGGAAGGCAGAAGGCGGAGCAAGAGTCGGCTCGTTGACGATTAACTGTTCATTGTTGACTGTTAATTGTTGATGGTTTGCCTTGTAGCTGCCGGCCATCATTGCTTTATAAGCGGCGCTGGTTTCGGGCAGAGGGGCGGCGCCTAATTCTTCGTGGAGAACGGCCGTTAACTGTTCAAACTTCTGCTGTACCCGTCCTCGGTCTCCGGCGGCGTAATGGAGCTGCATCAGGCGCGCGTAGGCGTTTTCCAGCAGCGGTTCGGCCGTTTGGTAGCGCTCGGCGTAGGCGATGGCCTCGGCGTACTGGCCGGCCGCCTCATTTTGGTCGATCAGACGCAGCAGCGCTTCCCGGTAAAGGCGGGCCAGCCGTTCGCGTTCCGGCGCAGCCCAATCATCGTATATATCTTCTAATATATCGCCGGTGTACAATTGGACAGCGTGGGGGAGGTTGTCGTGGGGTGGGGAAACGGCCGTTTCAAACGCGGCCACATCCAAATAAAAATCAGTTGGCGGTCGGAAACCGACTTGATTTCCCTCCGTCAGAATCAACTTGCCTTGGGGATCAATCGATTCCAGTGAGCGGCGCAGCCGGTGCAGATATTGGCGCAGATTGCGCCGCGCCGCCTGCTCGCTGCCGCGCGGCCAGAACTGGAACGCCAATCGCCGCCGATCTATCGTTTGTCCCCGGTTGAGCGCCAGGTAAGCAAACAACGACCGGGCCGTTGGCGAACCCATGTCGAGCGGCGGGCCATCGTCGGCCCGGACTGCCAGTGATTGGAAAAGCTGAATGTGCAGCGTCGTCATCTGAATTGGCCCCATTATACAGAGAGGCGGCGCAAAAGATAAACAGATTGACGAAATTGGCGGCGACGGATAATTTGCGAAGGCCAAGCTTACCATTACAATTGGCGGCTATGTATGATTTTGCTGAGAAACGGCCGTCTGACATTCCCATTGTTGTATTAGATACCGAGACCACTGGACTTTTTCCCGGCATGGGACATCGTGTGGTGGAAATTGGCGCGGTGCGGCTGGAGAATTGGCAGGTCGCCGCCGAGTTTGACCAGCTCATCAATCCCGAACGCCAGATGGAAGCCAAAGCCAGCTCTGTCAGCGGCATTACCGATGCCGATTTGGTTGGCAAGCCCCTATTTGCCGACATTGCGGCGGACTTATCTGCTTTTTTGGATGGCGCGCTTATTGTCGCCCACAATGCGGCATTCGACGCTGGGTTTTTGGGGATGGAGTATTTCATCGCCAACCAGAATGACCTGACCGGATCGCGCGAGCCGGTTTTGCCTAATCCCTGGTTGTGTACGCTGTTGTTGGCGCGGCGCCATTTTTATTTTGGGCGCAATAATCTAGGCCACATCGCCCGTAAATTGGGCGTGCGCATGGGGAAGGCGCATCGGGCGTTGAACGATGTTTATATGACGGCCGAAATCCTCAAACGGATGACGCGCGATTTGGCAAAACGAAAGATGATCACCGTTGGCGATCTCCTTTACGCGCAGGGGGAGCCGGTTTATACGCCGACCCCGCCCGATGTTTTTATGCCGGAACCGATTGTTGAGGCGTTGGCAAACGGCCGTCAACTCCGCATCCTCTACCTGGGTCAAAATGGTGAAACGGATCGGGTTGTCACCCCCCTTTACCCAACCCAACATCGCGGCGTTGGCTATCTTGTCGCCAACTGCCATTTGCGTAATGATCGGCGCACCTTCCGTTTAGACCGCATTTTTAGCGCCGAAGTAATTTGAGAGCGTCAAACGTCTTTCGTCTTGCGTTCAACCGACGCAAGACGAAAGACGTTTGACGTAAGACGCATGATTGTTTAATTTACCGCCGTTTCGCCACATGCGCTGCGATAATCGTTGTTCCATCTTCACTGCGTTCTCCGGCGACGATCACCTTATCGCCCGTATTAAAATCTTCCCAAGAGGCTTCATTGTCGCGGCCAATGTGGAAAACGGTGTCGTCGGTGACGATGATGGTAAGCGTGTCGCCATTTAGGGCGGTGAGGGTGAAGCCATCGTCTTGGATAGCCTCAATTTGGCCGACAGCGGCGCGGCGTTGGGCGGGCGGTCGCGTCGAGGTTAGTGTGTGGGCGTCCAGGGTCAGGCCATCGGCGCTGGCGGCGCCAAAAGCGGCGACAAACATCCCTTCTTGCAGCAGGTCGCGTCCAGCCGGGTCGCCACCCCAGGTTGTTTCTTGCCCAATCATGGCGACGATGGTGTCGGGGGAGGCGTTGACGGTGATTTGTCGCGGATTGCCATCGGCATCGGGACGGCCGTTTAGCAGCAGCCCATCATCATACACAGCGGCGACGCGGCCCAGAACGCGGTCGCCGTCCGGCTGGAGGACAATCAACGTCGCCAGCAAGTCGCCGCCTTCTTCTCGCCGCCCGCGCGCCAAAACGATGTCGCCGACGCTAAAGTCGTCCAGGCTGGCCTCTTCCTGGCTGATGATGTGGAAGCGGGTCTCGTCGCTGATGTTGACGGTAATGCTTCTTTCGCGTAGTTCCAGAGTGATTTGGTCGTCTTGAATGGCTGTAATTTGGCCGCGCACACCGCGTCGTTGGCGTAACGGCCGTTGTTCGTTGCGCGTTTCTTCTTGAGGAGTAATTTCCTGCGCCGCAGCCGATCCAAATACGCCGAAAACCAAGATTAAGCTGAGAATAGCCAGTAAACTGTAACGAATTTTGTTTGACATTGTTATCATCTCCATGAAGCTAGAGCTAGAGGATGGAGATAGAGGGGAAATGGCGCTCTTGCCCAATCCACAAGCTCAATAATTGTTGAGAAGTTTCTATTCAGATGCCTCTCGGCTGTCATACCCGCGAAGGCGGGTATCCAGGTTGTGGATTCCTGCCTTCGCAGGAATGACCTGTAAAGATACGTTGGGAATATGATGACGCCGGCTTGTTGCCAGCGTATTAGGCGATTGTAAATTGTTTGTAAAATCGGGTTGAAATTTATGAAAAACAGCAGCAGTTCCATCACTGACACGCGCAACGGCCGTTTTGCTCTCTTTGGCCTCCTTTATTTTGTACAGGGGGCGATGTTGGCCTATGTGTTGGTTTTCAACAATTTATATTTGCGCGCGTTTGGGGCTTCGGCGGGGCAGTTGGCGCTGCTCAATGGGCTGCTGGTCGTCCCCTTCATCCTCAAAATTGGATTTGGCTTGTTAAGCGATAAAGTTCCCTTTTATTTGCCTTTGTTTGGCAAAGGGCATCGCGTGCCCTACATCGCCTTGGGTTTGCTTCTCATTGGCGTTGGCGGCATCGGCGCGGCATTTATTCCGCCGGTGGCGATGTATCCGCTGTTCGTGGCCGTCGCCCTGTTTATCGCTTTGGGATTGGCTTTGTACGACACGGTGATGGACGGTCTGGCGATTGATGTGACGCCGGAGGAGGAGCAAGGCCAGGTGCAAGGGGTGATGGTGATTGGGCGGGCGTTGGGGCTGGTGCTGCTGGCGGCGATTTACGGCCGTCTCATTATGGCCTTTAGCTGGCAAATCGTCTTTGCGGCGGTCATCATCTTTGCGTTGGCCCCGTTGCCCATCTTGTGGTTGGTGCGCGAACCGGCGCAGCGGTCGGCAGCGCAGTCGTTTAGCTGGGCGGCTTTGCGCGAATTGTGGCGGATGGAAATCGGCCGTTTCTCGCTGTATGCTGTGATTTATTCGGTGTCGATTTACGGAGCCAACGCCATCATCGCCTTGTTTGCCAATGAGGAATTGGGGGGCACGTTAGCGCAGGTAGGCGATGTGGCCGCATTGGGCGGGCTGGGTATGGTAATTGGCGGCGGATTAGGCATGGCTTCGGCGCGGCGGGTAGCAATTTTACGGCAGGGGGTGGGAACGGCCGTGTTCGTCTCCCTCACCCTCCTCCTCATCGCCTACGCTGCCACACTGCAAAACATCGCCCTCATCACCTTGCTGTGGGGCGTGGCTTTGGCCGCCGCCGAATTGGTCTTCATCACCCTGGCGATGGCTAAATCCGACCGGCGCATGGGGGCGGGTCATTTTGCCATTTTCATGGCCATCTCCAACGCTGGCACGGGATTAGGCCAGGCCGCCACAACGGGATTGATTGATACGGTAGATTTTCGCTGGATTTTTATCGGATTGGCGGTGATCAACCTGCCCGCCATCCCTTTGCTCTTGGCAATGCGCCGCGATTGAGTCGTTTACCAGTCGCCGGCGTATCGGAGAGAATAGGGAGCCGCTTTTTCGACGGTCAACGCGCGATGCAGCTCAACCAGTTGGCGCATGTGCAGATGGTCGTGCGTCACCCAGGCGGCAAACA
>JANTGY010000115.1 GCA_024762695.1 Anaerolineae bacterium | reverse complement strand
GGACAAGTGGGCGTTTTCCATGCGGCCGTTACCGTCGCCCTGACCCAGGTTTTGCATCAACCCGACGGCGCCTCAGCCAGCTTCGCCTTTCTTTACCATGCCCTCAACATGCTCAGCATGGTCACACTGGGGCTGATCGGTTTGGCCGGAGCCGGAGCCACATTCGGCCAGGTCGTCGCCTCCGCTCAGGGCTTCATACGACGAGATACGCATCAAAAATAACAACCCGCAGATATCGCAGGCGCTTCTTTTCTCTGCGCCCTTTGCGCCTTTGCGGTAAATTTATTTCAGAGGGAAAATCATGAGTAAACGCGCCTACATCGGCATTAAATTTTACGAAGACAGCCGAAATCGAGATGAAATTCTAGCGCTCAGCGATTGGCTTAATCGGGTCGGCTATAGCGCCATTTGCATCGCCCGCGACATTGAGCAATGGGGAACCATTCGTTTAACGCCCCAGGAGTTGATGCAAATCTCCTTTGCCGAAATTGACAAATCTGATTTAGTGGTCATGGAAATGTCCGTCAAAGGCGTGGGGCTGGGCATCGAAGCCGGCTATGCCTACGCTAAAGGAAAGCCCGTCATTGTCCTCATCAGAGAAGGGCGCGAATTAAGCGAGACAATGGCCGGAATCGCTACTAAAATCATCACCTATCAACATGAATCTCATTTACCTTTGGCTTTGCCCACCGGGCAAAAAGGTTAGACCTGCCAGGTTTTTAGAACCTCGCAGGTCTAAATACCCATTTTATGAAAATACTCGAAGTTTTAACCTATTACCGGCCCTGGATCAGCGGGCTAACCATTTATGTCGAACGATTGAGTCGAGCGCTGGCGCGACAAGGGCACGACGTCACCGTGTTGACCTCCCAATACGACTCCGATTTACCGCGTTATGATTTGCTAGACGGCGTGAAAGTGGTGCGCGTCCCCGTCGCTTTCCGCGTTAGCAAAGGGGTCATCATGCCTAGTTTTGGGCCAACAGCCTGGAAGTTGGCCCAAAAAGCGGACATCATTCACCTGCATCTGCCCCAATTCGACGCGCCTGGCGTAGCAATGCGCGGCCGAATTCTGGGTAAACCGGTCGTCATCACCTATCACAGCGATCTGCAGTTACCCACCGGCATTTTTAACCGCATCATTGATCGAGCGGTTTATTTTCAAAACCGAATGGCCGGGCTGCTGGCTGACGCCATTGTCACTTACACCCGCGATTTCGGCTCCCACTCGCCTTATTTGTCGGCCTATTTGGGCAAGAAACTGCATATCATTCCGCCGCCAGTGGAATTGGCCGACTGTCCCGATGAAATAGCACAGCAGTTTCGGGGAAAGTATAAGCTGGACAACCATGAGGTCGTCGGCATCATTTGTCGGCTGGCCGCCGAAAAGGGCGTTGAGGTACTGCTCAAAGCGCTGCCCATTATCCGCAAAGAATTTCCCAACGTGCGCGTCTTGCACGCTGGCCCCTACAAAGATATTTTGGGCGAAGAGGCGTATGCGGCCAAGCTGGCCCCCCTGTTCGAGAAGTATAAATCGCATTATCATTTGCTGGGCAGCATTGAGGGGGCTGAATTGACCGCTTTCTATAAAAGTCTGGACTGCTTGACGATTCCCAGCCTGAACAACACGGAAACATTTGGACTAGTGCAGATTGAGGCGATGATGAATGGCGCGCCGTCGGTCGCTTCGGCGCTGCCCGGCGTGCGCCAACCGGTGACGATGACGGGTATGGGCGAGGTGGTTCCTATCGGCGACCACAAGGCGTTGGCCGAGGCGATTATTCGCATTTTACGAAATAAAAAAGCATATCAACGCGATACGGCCGTCATTGCCCAAAGTTTTAGTCCGGATGAAACGGCCGTCGCCTACCTCAACCTCTTCAACAATCTGCAACAAGGCATTCGCGACAACACCGCCGCCGAACCCGCCGCCTATGAACGGCTGCGAGCCATGCGCGATGCGGCAGATGGCGAGGTAAGCGCGTGACCAATTCATCATTCCCCCCGCAGCATTCATCATTCGCCCAAGACGATTTACTTTGGCGGCAGTTAAAAACGATACCAGCCTTTCGCGCTTTGCTGCGCGCGGTAGAGGCCCGCTTTTACCGCCAAATCGAACTGCCCGGCCCTATCCTCGATCTGGGCTGCGGCGACGGCCACTTTGCCCAAATGACCTTCGATCAGCCACTGGACGCCGGGGCCGACCCCTGGCCTGGCCCTCTAAAAAAAGCGCAAAAATCAGGCATGTACCAACATCTGGCCTTGAGCATGGGCGACAACCTGCCATTTCCAGACAATCATTTCGCATCGGCCTTCAGTAATTCCGTGCTGGAGCATATTCCCGATGTGCAGGCAGTGCTGAATGAAACGAATCGAGTGATGCAGCCAGACGGCCAACTGGTTGTCACCATGCCCAGCCATCTATTTACTGCATATCTGGGCGGGGCCGGTTTTTTTGAAAAGCTGGGGGCGGATGGGCTGGCCGAGCGGTATCGCCGCTTCTTCAACTTCATCTCCCGTCACGCGCATACTGACCCGCCTGACGTTTGGGCAGAACGGTTCGGACAAGCCGGCTTTGTCGTTGAACGCTGGCAATACTATTTTTCACGGGAGGCGCTGCGGGCGCTGGAATGGGGTCACGTTCAAGGAGCGCCATCAGCCATCCTGCACGCGCTGACCGGCCATTGGATTCTCGGCCCCTGGGAAGATAATTTACGGCGCACGGAGCGTTGGGTACGGCCGTTTTACGATGAACCGTTTGGCGACGAAGGGGCGTATCTCTTTTTTATCCTGCGCAAGGCGGCCAATGGGCCGGTAAAAACAAGCCTGCCCGCGGCACGGCCGTTTGTGGATATGAAGACGGAGACGCGGGGAAAGACAGAGACAGAGACAGAGATAGAGACAGAAACGGGGAACGAACAACAGTTAACAGAAAACAGGCAACAAACAACAATCGTTGAGCCAGAACCTGATTCTAGCCCCCAGTCTCCAGTCCCCAATCTCCAGTCCCCAGTCCCCAGTCTCCCGCAACAAAACCTCAATCCGCGTTGGATTTCTGGCGGATTAATTTTCTTAAGTTTGTTTGCCGCCGCTGTGGGGCAATCCATCCTTAATGCCCAGCCGCCTGATCCCACGGGCGGGGTGCGCTGGTATATTTACAGCCTGGCGCCGCTTCTTATTTTGGCCTGGCGGCGGCAAACGTCGCGGCCTAACATGCCTCGCTTGACTTTGCCGCGCCTGGGACAAATGCCGCGCCATCGTTGGTTTTACGGACTGGCCCTCTTTTTTGCACTGCTGGCTCCGCGCGTTGTCAGCAACCCAACAAGTCAGCCGCAGCCAGGGCTTGCCATCGGCCTTTGGCTGGTCGCCATTGGGTTGGCCGCTTACGCTCTGCAAGCGCATCATATTTCCCATTTCAGGCATTACGTGTCAGGCATCGCGCTTCCCGTCTCCCGTTTCACACTTATCACCAGCGCCGCCTTATTTCTGGCCGCTTTCATCGCCCGCGCTGTAAATTTGGGCGCCCTCCCTTTCATCCTCAACGGCGCCGAGGCCAGCATTGGCCTGGATGTGATGAGCGTGCGCGATGGCTTTGCCCAAAATCCATTTGCCGTCGGCTGGCTGACCAATCCAACGCTGCTTTATTTTGTTATGGCCTGGCCGATGCGCTGGTTTGGGGCGTCGGCAATCTCCGTACGAGCGCTTTCGCCGCTAGTAGGCGCAATAACGGTCGTCGCCGTTTATTGGCTGGGGCGACGTCTATGGGGGCAAGCGGTGGGCTTGATTGCGGCCGTTTTGCTCACCGGCGCTCATTTCCATTTGCATTACAGCCGCATGGGGATGACGAATATTTGGGACCCGCTGCTGACGCTGCTGGCGTTGGGTTTACTGGCTTTGGCCTGGGAACGGAAGGAAAACGGCCGTCTCCCCTGGCTGCTGGCGGGTCTGGCAATCGGATTAAACGCCTACGTTTTTACCGCCTCCCATCTGCTGCCCTTGATGCTGGCCGCGCTAATCGTCTTTGCCTTGCTATTTGAACGGGAAGCGATACAACGACATTGGCGTCATATCCTGGCCGCCGCCGCGCTGGCCTTCATCGTTTCTCTGCCTCAATTGACCTTCTACCGGCAAAATCCAGGCGTTTTTATGGATCGGGCCAATGCGTTGGGTATTTTGGAAGGCCAAACAAACTGGCTGGCTAATGAATCGGTTCGCACTGGCATAAGCAAAGCCGATTTGATGCGCGAGCAAATCACCCAGGCGCTGCTTTCTTATAATTACAGTATAGACAAAAGCGGCTCGTATCTCCCAGAACGGCCGTTGCTCAACTGGGGCATGTCCATCCTATTTGTGATAGGGATGGCCTTCGCCGCCGCGCGCGGGCGAAAACTGCGCTACAACATGCTCCTGGTCTGGGTCGTCGTCCCTGTCATCTTTGGCGGCGCCCTGTTACTCGAATCGCCCAGCAGCCACCGCCTTATCATCGCCGCCCCTGCGCTGGCCTTACTGGCGGCAATTGGCTTAGCGGAAGTAGGCCAGATAGCGGCAGACACGCGCTTCACCCGTTCACCCGCTCACCTCCTCCCCCGCTCATATTTGCTGCCCACCCTCCTCAGCATCGCCATACTTCTGGCCCTGCTGGACATCGGTTTCTACTTTGGAACCTATCGCCAACAACATTCTTTCGCCGACCGCAACACGGAAATCGCCAACGGCATGGCCGACTATCTAAACAGTTTGGACGGCGAAACGTGGTCAGCCCATTTCTTTGGCCCGCCGCAAATGTACGTCAGCTTCCCCACCATCCCCTTTCTGGCGACAGATTTCCAGGCCGGCGTAAATTTATTTGACGTGGAAGCAGCCGAGGAAGCGTTGATGCCAACCGGCCTTCCCAATCGCACTTTTATCTTTTTACCAGAACGGGCCGATGAAATTGAAAAAGTGAAGGCAATGTATCCAGACGGCCGTTTACAAACCTTCTCTGGTTTCCATGCCGACCCGCTCTTTTATGTCTACGAGATTGCCGAGTAGACAAAAAATTCGCGTCCAAATTCTTCATTCATCATATTTACAGGAAACAGCACGGCGCTAAATGAAAACAGCATGTCATTATTCGTAGTCAGCCACGTAGTCCGCGGAGTGGCGTTCCGCCAAACGGTACTCCGCAGACTGCGTACCTCACTACAAACGGCAATTTACAAAGGAGGCTCATGTCTTCGATCAATCAATCGCATCAATCTCCACCCTGGGGACGCACCACCAAAGTCGTCGTCGCTTTAATCGTCCTCATTTTGGCGGCCCTGCTGGCGCAGCGCTTCCAGGCGCTCATCGGCCAAATCATTGGCGCCGCTATCCTCGCCTACATTCTAAACCCCATCATCGTCTTGCTGGATCGGCGCACCCGCCTGAACCGGGGCGCCGTTTTGGGCATTGTTTACCTGCTGTTTGCTGTTGGCGTCATCGGCGGGCTAATTGCTCTGGGCGTGGCCGCATTCCAGCAAGTAACCGCCTTTATCGAACTGGTTCCCGACCTGATTGAAAGAGTAGTCAATATTTTTCAAGATTTAACCAATCGTACCGAACCCATCGTCTTTCTAACCTACAAAATTGACCCCAGCATCATCCCCTGGGACGCCATTACCAATCAATTGGTGGGCTTTGTCGAACCGATACTCAGTCAAGGCGGCCAAATTATCAGCAGCCTGGCAGCGACCACCGTTGGTTGGCTGGGCGCGCTGTTTTTCATCTTCATGGTTTCGATTTATGTCGCTTATGAAATTCCCTCGTTGGGCAGCTATATCAGCCGTTTCGCCCAAACGCCTGGCTATCAACAGGACGCGGAACGGCTAACGCGCGACTTTGGCCGTATCTGGAGCGCCTATTTGCGCGGACAAGTCATCTTAGGCTTCGTGATTTTCATCGTCGTCTGGCTGGGGTTGACGGCTCTGGGGGTGCAAAACGCCCTGGCGCTGGGGCTGCTGGCCGGACTGTTGGAATTTATCCCTACGCTTGGCCCGCTGGTAAGCGCAGCGGTGGCGGTGATTGTAGCTTTGGTGCAGCCAATGAATTATATGGGCTTGCCGGGTTTTCAATACGCGATGGTTGTGCTGGCGTTGATGTTCATCATTCAACAGCTAGAAAATACGATTCTGGTACCCCGCATTGTTGGGGAATCGTTGAACCTAAATCCGCTGATTGTGATTGTGGGTGTGTTTATGGGCGGCTCGCTGGCGGGGGTTTTGGGGGCAGTGCTGGCGGCGCCGGTTGTCGCCACGATCAAGCTGTTAGGCTCATACGCCTGGCGCAAAATGTTTGATTTACCGCCATTCCCCCAGCCAGAAGAGGAACGGCCGTCGTCCCCATCCTTACAAGAACGCAGCAGCAAGTTGTTAAATCGCGTTAAAAAACTGGTTAACAGGAGAAAATCATGACCCATGAAATGGCCCATCCATTAGTTACGCAATTACGGTTTGCCCGCTCAGAGTTTTTGCGCTGCCTGGACGGCGTTACCGACGAAGAGGCGCGCCATCGCTTTGAACCCATGAACAGCATTAGCTGGATGGTGGGCCATCTGGCGAATCAGGAGAATACGTATTGGGTGTTGATGGCTCAGGGCAAACAAATCGCGCCCCAATTATATCCACTGGTCGGCTACGGCAAGCCGGCCAGCACGCCGCCGCTGGCGGAAATGTGGGCGGCCTGGCGGGAAGTGACACAAACGGCCGACGTCTATCTGGATGCGCTGACAACCGACATGCTGCAGACCCATTTTGAATGGCGGGGCAAGCCGCTGCCGGAAAGCGCAGGCACGCTGCTGCTGCGCAACATTTATCATTATTGGTTCCACACTGGCGAAGCATATGCCGTGCGGCAAATGCTGGGACATACTGGTTTGCCTGATTTTGTAGGGGATATGCGTACGGCCGTTTACCGACCAGAAATCAAAAATGAGAAACAGGACGAGAACGCAACCGCAAACAGACAATAACCTAGTCCGAATTGATATGCCGCCCAACCGTTTCTAGCAGCGTGACCAAATTATACGGCTTTTGCAAAAAGCCCAGCGCCCCTTGTTCGTCAAATTGATGAAAAACATCCTTCTCGTCATAGCCGGATGATAAAATGACCGGCGCCTGGGGATCAATTTGGCGTAAGCCGCGGAATGTCTCGGCTCCATCCATGCCCGGCATAGACAAATCGAGCAGAACCAAACCAATATCGTTCATGCGTTGACGGTAAATATCCAATCCCGCTTGGCCGTCTAAAGCGGTCAAGGTGGGTATTTCCTTAATATCAAGGATGTCTGTCACCGCTTCGCAAACCCCTTCCTCATCATCAATCACTAGAACGTGGCGGGGGGAAGAATCAGCAACCGAAGCAACGGCCGTTTCCGCCACATCTTCTTTTGCCGCCGGAAGCGGCTTATCGGTCGTCGGAAAAAGCGCCTTAAACGTAGAGCCTGCGTTTGGCTCGCTATTCATCTGAACGCAGCCGCCATGACCGCGCACAATGCCCAAAACAGCGGCCATGCCTAATCCGCGCCCCAGTTTCTTGGTCGTGAAAAAGGGATCAAAAATCTTCGCCAATGTGTCGGCATCCATCCCAACCCCTGTATCGCGGATTTCCAGCAGGGCATAATTCCCGGAAACGGCCGTGCCATCTTCATAACGCCATGTCGTACTTTCCCCAGCCATTCTCTCATACGGCCTGGTCGAAATCGAAATGACGCCTGGTTTACCCCCAATCGCTTCCACCGCATTTAACAAGATATTCAACACAACCTGTTGTATTTGACCCGGATCGGCCGCAATCAACGGCAAAGCCTCATCCAAATTCAGCTCAATGCGAACACGTTTAGGCACAAGCGCCAGATACAAACTCTGATTCTCGTAAATAATGTCGTTTAAATTCACAGACTGAAGCTCAAAACGGCCGCGCCCTGAAAAGTTCAACATTTTTTGGGTCAATTCTGATGCCTTTTCCGCCGCCTGAACCGCCTTTTCCACATGAGCGCGCGCCGGATCGGTTGGCCCCATTTTAGCCAACGCCAAAGAAGATTGCCCCAAAATAACGACCAATAAATTGTTAAAATCATGGGCTGTGCCGCCAGCTAAAACGCCCAAACTTTCCATTTTTTGCGCCTGACGTATCGTTTCTTCAACCTGCCTTTGTTCCGTCACATCCCGATTGATACTGGCGATTAAATAGCCGGATTCGCGCTGAATGACAAAATGACGCGACTGCACGGTACGCTGGGCGCCATCTGGTCGTTGAATAGTCGTTTCAGCCATCTGCACCCCAACCACTGAGTCATCGCCTCGGCGCAGCTGGTCAACTAACGACTCAACCACCTTGTCGGCTCCCGACTCTGGCGATACGCTGCTAACGACTAGCTTCGATTGCACCTCCGCAAACGATAAACCCAAAACGACAGAGCGTTTCCAGCCAGTCAGGTCTTCCTGAGCGGCATTCCATTCAAGGATAATACCATCTTCATCCAGCAGAACGATACCGTCGTTAGATTGTTCGATAACGCTGCGAAATTTGGCTTCACTGGCTTTGACTTGGGCCTCGGCCTGATAGCGGTAGAGGGCCATGCGGATGGTTGCCAGCAGTTCTCGTTCCTCGAATGGTTTGAGCAAATAACCATAAGGTCCGGTTATTTTGGCGCGCTGCAAGGTCGTTTCATCGGCAAAGGCGGTGAGATAAATGACTGGAATATCAAATTGCTCTCGGATTTGCCGGGCAGCCTCGATGCCGTCCATTTCACCGCGCAATTTGATGTCCATAAGGATTAAGTCGGGCTGGATTTCAACCGTTTTGGCGATGGCGTCCGGCCCGGTAGCCACAAAGGCGGGCGCTAAATACCCTAATCGTTGCAGCCGACTCTGTAAATCGAGCGCGACGATGCTTTCATCTTCGACGATAAGGATTGTGTATTGTGATTTCATGTTGATTCCTCTGTCAGTTGATCATCAAAAGCGATGGTAAAAGACGTTCCCCGGCGTGATTTTACGGTTAGGTTCCCGTCTAATTGCCCCACCAAAGTATGGACTAATTGTAGTCCCAATGTGGCTGTTTGACGATGGTTAAATTGGGGTGGAAGGCCAATGCCATTATCGGCTACAGTGAGCTGAAAACGGCCGTTTTCGGCTTGTAACTGAATGGATATTTGACCGGAACGGCCGTCTACAAAAGCGTGTTTGATGGCATTGGAAAAGAGTTCATTAAGGATGAGGCCGCAAGACACGGCTGTTTCCGCCGATAAGAACACATCAGCCGCCTTCACCTCGACCTTAACCACAACATTCGAAACCGCCGAACCGTATGATCGTATCAAAATGGCCGCCATATTTTCCACATACTCGCCAAAATCTATCCGCGACAAATCGCGCGATTGATAAAGCATCTCATGGATGAGCGCCATCGAACGGATACGATTTTGGCTTTCCTGGAATACAGTTCGGGTCGCTTCGTCCTCAATTTGACCCGACTGCAAATTAAGCAAACTGGAAATCACCTGCAAATTATTCTTAACCCGATGATGAATCTCTTTCAACAACGCTTCTTTTTCCTGCAGCGAATCGGTGATACGATGTTGAGCCAGTTTGTGCGCCGTTATATCCCGCGCCGCCACCACATAAACCAGTTGTCCGTTATAAGATTGCTGCTTCGTTACGATCTCCAAATGGACGCTTGATTTATCTTGTCGCAAACCAATAATTTCATAAGATGTGTCCCTTCCCACATTCCGCCGTATCAAATCATGCGATTCCTCGGCCACAAAATCAAACACCGAACGGCCAATTAATTTAGAATGCGAACTGCCTAAAATACGTTCAATACCGGGATTGGCTTCTATAATCACCCCGCCTCGGTGAATGATAATTCCTTCAAATGTCGCTTCAAACAAAGCACGATAACGGGCTTCGCTCTCCACCAATGCGCTTTGCCGATCTTGTTCCAATAAATCACGCGAATAGGCCGATAGCAAAACGATAACCGAGGTAATAATAATAAATGTTAAGGCATTGATAACTGAGTTCTCAACAGGTACATCAACAAAAAACATGACCAAGACAATGCCAGCCACATTAAGAGCCGCCACAATGATTGTTCTTTTAAGTGTGAGAAAAACGCTGCTGAGCAATACAGAAATAATTAAAAAGAAAAGAGCCTCTCTATCTTCTGGGCTGTCGTCGGGGATGGCGGCCACAAAAATCGCCACCGAAGCCCCCAAAACAACAATATGCGCCATGATTTGATAGTATTTTGTTCGTCCGAGCGCGTAGACGACGATCACGCATCCAAGAATCACTAACATCATGATAAATTCGGGGTCTCGCCACCAAATTTCATTGCCTGAAACAAGGTCTGGCAAAATGGAAGCGATGACGCCCAATGGCGCGACCAAAATCATGAGCGCAGCTAAAAGCTGTGCCTGGCGGCGTTGTTTAGCATCCTGAATATCAGATGACGGCTCTATTAGCCGATACAAAATGTCCTGGAGCTTAAAATCTCTCACCTGTTTAGTTCCTCTACGCTGCTGTCATGCGTATGAAATGTTATTTTGAATGTTGTGCCTGGGCTACGATCCAGCACAATTTGTCCATTGATTTGATTGACCAGGGCTTCAACTAATTGCAAACCCAGGGTATCGGTTCGCTGCAGATCTATTTCGGGAGGGATGCCGCTGCCGTTGTCGGCTACGGTTAGGGACAGTGTATCGGCTGCGCTTTGGAGGAGGATTTGTATTTGCCCGGATCGGCCGCCGGTAAACCCATGTTTGAGGGCATTGGAGACCAGTTCATTGAGAATGAGGCCGCAGGGCACGGCCGTTTCCATCGGCAAAAACAACGCTTCAACCTGCACATCCACCGTCACCCGTCTGGCGTGTTCACTGT
>JANTGY010000114.1 GCA_024762695.1 Anaerolineae bacterium | reverse complement strand
GCCGGCGGCGGTGGTGCAACAAGTTGTGATGACGACGGCCGTTCCCACACCGCTGCCCCCATCGCCCACATCAACAGCAGCCCCTGCGCCCACGCCAGAGCCAATTGCCACAACGCCAGCCGCCGCGCCAACTAAGCAGGTGAACGGCCGTCCCCATTACGACCTCCGCGTTAACCTGGACGTCAACACCCATATCGTTGAAGTCTTCCAAACCGTTGCCTTCTCCAATGATAGCGACGATAGCTGGGATGAAATTGTTTTCAACATTGCCCCGGCGTATTGGCAAGACATTTTCAATTTGCGCCAGGCATCCGTATTCCAGCAGAATGTCGCCGCCGTTGTTGCGACCAGGTTGGAAAATACAATGCTGCATGTTCCGCTGCGCCAACCGCTCCTACCTGACGAATCAATCGTCATTCAGTTTGACTTTAGCCTAGACCTGCCGCGCCTCCAGTGGGGCGGGTGGGGGCCGGAGGGGAACGCTGGCTGGGAGCCGGGCCTCATCCAAATGGGCGACTGGTATCCGGCGCTGGTTCCTTATCAATCGGGCGTCGGCTGGCAAACCTGGGAATTCGTGCCGGTAGGAGACCCCCTCGTCAACGGCCTGGCCGACTATGATGTGGCTATTGCCGCCCCGCCCGATATTGTTCTGGCCGCCGCCGGGTTTGTGGCAGAGATTGGAGGCGTGCGTCATTATCAGTTGGCGCAGGCGCGGGCTTTTGCGTTTTTAGCAAGCCCCGATTATGTCTTTTTTGACGACATGATTGACGGCATTCCGGTGCGGGTTTACACAAGCAATATGTACCGTTCATACGGGCCGGCGGTTTTGGAAACGGCCGTTAACGCCATCGCCTTATTTGCCGAATTATACGGCCCTTATCCTTACCCGGAACTGGTCATCGCCGAAAACGGATTCATGACATCCTATGAATATTCAGGGTTTGTCTCTTTGGGCGGCCATTTGTTTGATGCTTATGAAGATGGCTACGAATCCTGGCTCATTCCCCTCACCGCCCATGAAGTCGCCCACCAATGGTGGTATGGCAGCGTGGGCAATGACCAGGTGCATGAACCCTGGCTGGATGAATCGTTAGCTATGTTAAGCGAAATGCTCTATTACGAACATTATCATCCCGACTTGACGGCGTGGTGGTGGCAAGAGCGGGTGGCCCGTTGGCAGCCAACCGGCTATGTGGACGCGACGATTTACGACTATCCAGACAGCCCGACTTTTATCAATAATATGTATGGTCAGGCAGCCTATTTCATACGTGATTTACGGGAAACGATGGGCGAACGCGCTTTCTACGCCTTTTTGCGCGATTATTACCGCCAAAACAGCTATCAGTCGGTTACAAAGGCGACCTTTTTTACGCTGGCGCAGGCTTATTCGGAAACGGATTTGACGGCCTTGCACGCTGTTTATTTTGGGGCGGGCGCGTTGGAGATTGTTCCGGCGGAGTGAAGCGGCGTACTGAGCAAGCGTTCGTTTTTAACTTAGCGTTTCTCCCTCACCCCAGCCCTCTCCCAAAGGGAGAGGGGGCTAGTTTCCCCTCCCAAAGGGAGGGGATTGAGGGGAGGGAAAGCCCCAAAACGAACTACCAGGCGTTTCTTATCCCAATCCTTCGACTAAATTCATGGGCATAACGGCCGTTCCCACAATCCCCGGCCCGGTATGCACGCCCAAAACAGGCGAAATTCGCAAAACTTCCAGCTTGCCAATCTGAAGCCGGGATTTTAATGCCTCGGCCAGCTCCTCGGCCCTGTCGGGCGCTTTGCCATGCAAAACCGACACCCACAGCGGCGTGTCGCCGTACTGCTGGGCCAGATGGTTTACCATCATCCCCATTGTCTTTTTGAGCGTCCGGCCTTTGCCCACTGTGCTGTATTTGCCGTCGGCTTTGTCTACTTTGATAACCGGTTTGATTTTGAGCAGCGAACCGGCCAATGCCTGCACGCGGCCAATCCGGCCGCCACGGGCCAAGTAGTCTAGCGTTTCCAGCGTGTAAATGACTTCGGTTTTGGCGCGGATGCGGTCGAGCAGTTCCATAATCGCCTCTTTGTTCCAACCGGCTTTGGCGGCCCAGGAAGCGGCCAAAACTTGGAAACGCTGTCCGCCAGATAGAGTCATGCTGTCAACGACGGTTACGGCCGTATCCTCATCATCCGCGCGGCTGCCTAAAAGGGCTGATTGCAACGTTCCGCTCAAGCCAGAGGAGATATGAACAGACAAAATCTCTTCCCCTTTGGCGGCCAGTTTCTTGTAAATTTCATTAAAGATGCCAGCCGACGGTTGGGCCGTTGTTGGCATGTCAGGAATCATCGCTTTCAGGCGGTCATAAAATGTATCATGTTCAATATCGGAGGATTTGATTTCTCCCTCAGGGAACTGAATAAACAAAGGCGCTACGGTGATATTTAATGCTTCTGCTTCAGCGGCTAACAAATCTGCGCCGCTGTCGGTTACGATTTTCATACGGTTTTTCTCCTAAACTACTCTCTCCATCCATGCGGATGCTTCAATATAAAGAGTGTAGCCTTTTGTGGAATTGTGGGTATGTGTCGTCAGGACTATTTTGCCTGATTTTTGCTTAGCCAAAAGGCATGTGCCTTTTGGCTAAAGCGGCCGCCAACAGGCAAGATTACGCTGATTGGGGGTTGTGCGGTTCATCCGTAGGCAGGTTGGGGCGCGCCGCTTGAATTTTGGCGGTCAGGTCATCGAGACGGCCGTTGCGCGCGCTCCAGCCGACTAACTCCCGGGCCTTGTTGGTCTGGCCGGAAAAGCGTAAATCATCATAATCTACGCCCATTTCCATTGACAGCGTTCGTAGCTCCTGCTCGTCAAAATAGTCGTCGAGCCAGCGGTGAAGCTGGATTTGCCGTTCGGTTTCCAGCGCGGCAGGGGCGGTGGGCAGGGGGCTTTCTGCTTTTTTGTCTTTGCGATAATTGAGATAAGCGATTATGACGCCCAGCAGCCCCACGATGAAACTGAGGCAGCCGCCAATGAGGACGGCCGTGTTGTCAATCAAATTGTCGATGATGCGTCCGCCTGAAGTGGGTGTGGGCGTGACTGAAGGCTCCGGCGGGGCGCTGCTTTGCACGTTAATCGCAAAGATTGGCGGCGGCCCCGATACTTCAGGGATGCCGTCGCTAAAGCGCAAAATGACTTTGATGTTGAACTCTTGACGGCCGTTAATCCCCGACTTAGGGGCGATGTTCCAGGCCACCCCAGCCGGCTGCCCCTGAAAAACTGTCAACTTCTGCGTCTTAAACGTCTCGTCAAAGGCAAATGATGCGGCCTCCAAAGACAAAAAGAATTGGCTTTGGACAATCGCATCGCCTACGATTTGGTTGGTTGTCGCATCTTCCAGCGCGATGATCAAAACGTCGGCAAATTCATCCTCGACAAAGATGTTGGCTTTGATGTTGTCGGCTTGCCCCGTCTCCAGTTTGGTTGGATAGGAGATGGTCATACGGCCGACTGGCGCGCCGTCAACGAGCAGGGGAACCTGCGCCTCTTCCCGTCCCCCTTCGTCGCTGGCGGCGAATTCGGGGCTGCCGAATTCCAGGAGGTCGATTGGATCGGCCGTGCTGCTGGGGGCGGTGGTCGCTGTGGGAACAGCGGTCGTCGCTGTTGCGGCAGGCGTTGGCGTTTCAGTCGCAGTCGCTGTCGCCAGGGCTGTTGGCGTTGGCGGAACGGCGGTTGGCGCTTCGACAAGGGTGAAACGGGCCGCGCTGTAGGGGACGACGGCCGTTCCCGACGCTTCATCGGTTTGATTGGAGAGGGTGACGAAGCCTTCGTCGCCGGCGGCAAAGGAATAAACGCCTAAATCTACCCAGCCGCTGCTGCGTAAATCGAGGTCAACCAAAACGGCCGTCTCCCCATCAGCATGGGTTACGACGTAATTGGCCGATTGGGTCAAACGGTCAAGACCGGCCAGTTGTTCGGGGAAGAGCAGGGCGTATTCGCGGAATTCGCTTACGCCGACATATAGTTCGACGCGATAATGACCATCGCTGGGGAATGTGGGCTGCCATTGGCCGCTGACGGCCGTGCTGACGGCCGTTTCCGCCGCTGTGTTTGTATTACCGGTCAAGTAGATGGTGTATTGAGATTTTCCGACAATGGACAGCCAACCGGCGGGAAAGGGGGCGTCATTATCCGACCGATTTGGTTCTGGTACGGCGATTACGGTCTCTTCGGCTTGGGCGGCAGCCGTTTGAGTTGGCAGGTCAATCCAATGGACGGCCGTAAACGCGATGAGTGCAGCCAGAAATAATAGGCGATTGGGCATATAACTTTTCTCCCTGGTCATTTTTATACTTGGGCAGCTTGATGGGATGAATAGAATCCGTCAAGTCTGTGACATTATAAAGGGTTTCGTTGAGAATGAGAAGGCGCAAATTAAGAACGCTCTGGCATTTGTATGTATTCGGGCGTGAAGTTGGTAGAATAAGGCGGAATGATGAATGCGGCATTGGAGGCTTTGCCGCTAACCGCTTGTCGCTTGTACACTTTGTATTATGGCTCCTGAATTGTTGTTGTTCATTTTACGTTTGTTGGGCGCGGCCGTTTTATTGGCTTTTTTCGGGCTGATTGGCTGGTTCATTTACCGGGATATGGCTGTCACGATGGAGTCGTTGGCGGCGCAGGCACGGCCGTTTGGTCATCTTGCCGTCGTGGTCAATGAAACGGAAAACCCGGCCGTCGGAACCCGTTATCCGCTGCTCCCTGTCACGGGGATTGGCCGGGCATCCACGAACACCATCATCCTCGATGATGGTTATGTTTCTGGGCAGCATTGTCTCATTGCGCGGCGCGGCGAGCTGTGGCAGGTGGAAGATTTGGGCAGCCGGAACGGCACGCTGCTCAACGGGGTTGCCTTGGCGGAAACGGCCGTTATTGCTCCCGGCGATGTGCTAACAGTAGGAAATATTCAATTAAAGCTAGAGATAGAGTAAAGAGCTAGAGGGGCGTTCTTTCCTCCTCTAGCTCTAGCTCTACACTCTACCTATCTTGGAGGTAAATCATGGATTTGGGATTGAAAGATAAAGTTGCGTTGGTTGTAGCGTCGAGTACAGGGCTGGGCTTTGCCGCCGCTTTGGAATTGGCGCGGGATGGGGCGCAGGTGGCTTTGTGCGGCCGTTCAGTAGAGCGTTTGGAGACGGCCGTTAGCAAAATTAAGGCCGAAGTGGGTGAGGGAACGGCCGTTGCCGCCTTTACCACCGACGTCACCGATCCGGCCCAGAACGAAAAGCTCATCGCCGATACCGTCGCCCATTTTGGCGGATTAGACATCCTCATCACCAACGCTGGCGGCCCGCCTGGAGGCACCTTTGACAGCCTCGATTGGGATGCGTGGGATCAGGCGTACAACTTAACGCTGATGAGCGCTGTTCGTCTCATCAAATTGGCGCTGCCCCATCTGCGCCAGAGCGCGGCGGCCAGCGTCCTCACCATCACCAGTATTTCTACCAAGCAGCCGATTGCCGGGCTGTTACTGTCCAATGTGATGCGTCCGGCCGTGGCTGGCGTCACCAAAACCTTATCGCAAGAATTGGGGCCGGAAAATATCCGCGTCAACTCCATTTTGCCCGGTTGGACAGCCACCGAGCGAGTCGATCACATTTTTGAATATCGCGCCGAGACAAACGGGACAGATATGGACGCCGAAAAAGGGAAAGTAACGGGCGGCATTCCGATGGGACGCATGGCTGACCCAGCCGAATTTGGCCGCGTCGCCGCATTTCTATCCAGCCCCGCCGCCAGCTACATCACCGGCGCCATGATTCCCGTAGACGGCGGCAGCTACGCAGGGCTTTTGTAATGATGAATTGGGAATGATGCGTGCGTGACGAGGCGGGGACTTGGCGCAGCGGACGAAGGAATTTGCGTTGCGCGTGATACCTTTGTATGGAACGCTGCCGAATGGCGTAGCGGCGCAATTGATTGGCAAGCGGTTGTTGGGGAGTGGTACGTCTGTATTCATCATTTTAAACTGGAGTTTTTATGGGTTTTCATAATGCGGGTTGGTTTGCTTATTTGAGACATGACGAGAAACAAGATCGTCCGGTGATTACGCGGGCGTTGGTGGGGCGCGTGTGGGAATTTGCACGGCCGTATCAAACCCGCGTCGTCGGTTTGCTGTTCACCATCCTGCTCATTTCGGGCATCTCGCTCATTTCGCCATTGTTGTTCCGCGATCTGATTGATAACGCGATTCCCAATGAGGATAGGACGCGGTTGGGATGGTTGGCGGTGGGGATGATCGGCATCCCCTTACTCAACGGCGCGATTGGCGTTTGGCAGCGGCATCTCAATTCGCAAATTGGCGAAGGCGTTATCTATGACTTGCGCCGGGCTTTGTATGCCCATATGCAGCGCATGTCGCTGCGTTTCTTCACCCAAACCCGCACTGGCGAGTTGATGTCCCGCCTCAACAATGATGTGGTAGGCGCGCAGCGCGCCATCAGCGATACCACTGTAACGATTGTTTCCAATATCGTCACCTTGATTGCGACGCTGGCGATTATGCTGACGCTGGAATGGCGGTTGACGCTGTTGGGCGTTGCTATTTTGCCGTTGTTCGTATTGCCGGCGCGTCGTATTGGCCGCATTTTGCGTGATTTGCGCCGCCAATCGATGGAATACAACGCGGAAATGAACGCGACAATGAATGAGACGCTCAATGTGAGCGGCGCGTTGTTGGTGAAGTTGTTTGGCCGTGAGCAGCGAGAATTAGATCGGTTTAGCGAGGATGGCGCAGCCGTGCGCGATATTGGCATTCGTTCGGCGGTGGTTGGCCGTTGGTTTTTTATGATGTTGGGGGTGGTGAGCGCGGTAGGAACGGCCGTTGTCTTTTGGGTGGGCGGTTTACTGGTGCTGCGGGGCGAGTTTTCCATTGGCACAATCGTTGCTTTCAGCACATATTTGCGCCAACTGTACGGCCCGCTCATGTCCATCACCAACGCCCCAGTAGAGTTTGCCCAGAGCATGGTCAGTTTCGAACGGGTATTCGAGGTATTGGATATGCCGGTGGAGATTGTGGAGGCGCCAAATGCTCAAGCGCTGCCGCGGGTCAACGGCCGTATCCAGTTCCACAATGTCTCCTTCGCTTATGATGGATTGGCCGGCGACGAAAAAATCGGCCTGGATGAAATCGCTCGCTTCACTTGGGGCGGCGGCGGTGCGGCGCATTTGAAGCGCGGTAAGGAAAAAGAAGATGGCGCATCTGATAATGGCAATGAGACTGCGCCGCAATGGGCCTTAAGCGATATTAATTTTGACATCGCCCCCGGCAAATTGGCCGCATTGGTGGGGCCAAGCGGGGCCGGCAAAACTACGATGACCTACATGATTCCCCGCCTTTACGATCCCAGCAAAGGGCAGGTGGCGATTGATGGCCGTCCCATCAAAAACGTCACCCTTAACTCCCTGGCCGACAACATTGGCATGGTCACGCAGGAAACCTACCTTTTTTATGATACCATTCGCGCCAACCTGCTCTACGCGCGCCCCGAAGCGACTGAAGCGGAGATGATTGCCGCCGCCCAAACGGCCAACATCCACGAGTTCATTATTGGCCTGCCTGATGGGTATGATACCGTCGTCGGCGAGCGCGGCTATCGGCTGAGCGGCGGCGAGCGCCAGCGCATCGCCATTGCCCGCGTGGTGCTCAAGGACCCGCGCATTTTGGTGCTGGACGAGGCGACGTCCAGCCTGGATTCGTTGTCGGAGGCGTTGATTCAGGAGGCGTTAAAACGGGTGATGGAGGGGCGTACCAGCTTGGTGATTGCTCATCGTCTTTCGACGATTTTGGCGGCTGACTTGATTTTGGTGATGGAAAACGGCCGTCTTGTCGAGCAAGGCGTGCATGATCAATTATTGAGACAAGGCGGACTTTACGCTACGTTGTATGAAACGCAATTCAGGCATGTAGAAGAGGAGACTTCACCGGCTGCGCCGACCACGATGAATGAAAATGGTGCGCCGTTGTAGCCCGATTTGCCAAATCGGGTGGCGATTTGCCAAATCGCCTTACATTTTCGCAGGAGTAAGAAGTATGGATTAGGCAGTATGGCTTATCTCTTACTCTCTACTCATTACTTCCTACTCCCTAAATATCCTGCGTATGTTTAATAATCCATTCGGCCAATTCAGCCAGGGCGCGCGCCGACAAAATGTGCGGCTTGCTAACGGTTACCGGAATGCCCATTTGCGACGCTTGTTGGAACGCTTCCGGCGCCGGGGGAATCATGCCAATGACCCCTTCGCTGCCGGGCGGAAATCCCAGTTCGGTTTGCACTTCTTCGCGCCGCATTAATGAAGCGGCCGGCGACCGCGACAAAACAACCACGCGGGTGCGGTCGGCCAACGACCAATCATGCAGCGTTTGCAGTTTGGCGTGGGCCGCTTTTACCGAAACCATCTCCGGTTCGGTGATCAGGATGATTTTGTCCGCTTCTTCCAATGCTTGACGGCTAACTTCTCCGGCGATGGTAGGCAAATCTAGCAGCAGATATTCGGTCCTGATCATGAGCGCGTCAATAATCGCTTTGGCGTGCTCGGATGACAGGCTGTATTGGGCCGAATCTTGCGGCGCGGTTAGGAGGCGCAATCCAGATGAATGCTGAACTACGCGCCGATTGACTTCTCGCCAGTTTAATTCCGATGGCGACAGGGCTAACAAATCGCCTATGTCTTGCGCCAAAACCATGTTGAGATGGTAAATCATGGTGCCTGGATGGGCTTGCAACTCTACCAGGGTAACTGATTTGCCGCTCCCAATCATGCTGGCGGCGACATTGATGGCGACGGTGGTGACGCCAACGCCTCCCTTTGCGCCGACAAAGGCGATGACTTGCGCGGTCGGCGCTTTGGTGTACTGCGCTCGGTGCAGTAAGGCGTTGGCACGGGCCAGGAGTTCTTGGCGGGCGACAGGCTTTGTTACATAGTCGTCAGCTCCTGCTTCAAATCCCTTTACTTTGTCGCCTACTTCCCCTTTGGCGCTGAGCATGATGACCGGGAGTTGGGCTGTTTGTGGCTTGGACCGAAGCTGGCGACAGACGTCGAAACCGCTGATGCCGGGCATCATGACATCTAAGATGATGATATCGGGTACGGCTTCATCCACTTTTTGCAAGGCTTCTTCGCCGTTAACGGCCGTTTCCACGTCAAACCCGGCTCGTTGAAAAAACAGACTTAGCATTTCTAAAACGCCAGCCTGGTCGTCAACAATAAGCGCATATGGCTTGTTTCCCATTTTCTAATTCCTTTTATTAGCCCAAAACTTACGATCCTAGAGACAGATATTCTTGCCCATGCAATCTTTCTTGAATCCGATCAATGATGAGTTGAAGATGATCCTCATGCTGCACATAATCCAGATTGTTGGTGTCAACGGTGAGCACAGGACACAGCTTAAAGTTGGCTATCCATTCATCGTACAATTTATTTAAGCGAACTAAATAATCTTCCGCAATAGCTTGTTCGTAATGACGGCCGCGTTGGGCGATGCGTCGTTGTAAGGTGGGCACAGAAGCTTTAAGGTAAACGACCAAATCAGGCGGACGCAGCAGTCGGGAAAGCGTTTGGTATAAAAGGTAGTAGGTTTGCCAATCCTGCTGGCTCATCTGTTCTTGTACATAAAGATTGCGGGCAAAGATTTCGGCGTCCTCATATACACTGCGATCTTGCGTTACTGAACCGGCTTGTTGCAACAGGCGATGGTGCTGTTGCAAACGCTGCGACAAAAAGAAAATTTGGGAATGAAAACTCCAGCGGCGCATGTCATCATAAAATTGCGGTAGATAGGGATTTTCTGCTTCGCCTTCCAGAAATGGGGTCCACCCTAAACGGTGCGCCAAATATGTGGTAAGTGTTGATTTGCCAACGCCGATATTACCGGCGATAGTGATAAAGTGGGGAGTATGCGCTATTTTTGAATCCATTTAGCAATGCCTAAACCTAAGTTGGGGCTGCCGCTTACGATGCCCTCGATTAAACGCCATTGATTATACGCTAATTGTAACTGGTTTTGTCAACTTCTTACAAGCTGGCGTAAAATACGAAGGGGAGGTGAGATTTAGGTCGATCCAGCTTGCTGGCAGATGACGTGGGGGCGTGCCATTACGTGTAAGACAAGGAGCTTTTGATGAACGAGGCGTTTATTTTTGATGCAATTCGGACGCCGCGCGGCCGGGGCAAGGAAAGCGGCGCGCTGCATGAGGTGAAGTCGTTAGATTTGTTGGCGACGTTATTCAAGGCAATGCAAGAGCGGCATGATTTGGACACATCGCAGGTGGATGATGTGTTGCTGGGCTGCGTGACGCCCATCAAGGAGCAGGGCGCCGATATTGCCCGTACCGCGCCGCTGTATGCCGGCTGGGACGTGGATATTCCCGGGGCGCAGTTGAACCGATTTTGCGCTTCTGGCCTGGATGCGGTGAATCTGGCGGCGATGAAGGTGCGCTCCGGTTGGGAAAGCTTGGTTGTGGCTGGCGGCGTGGAAGCGATGTCGCGCGTGCCGATGGGTTCCGATGGCGGGGCGTTGTTTGAAGACCCGGCGGTGATTGCCCAACTAGGAATTGTACCGCAGGGGATTAGCGCCGATTTGATTGCCACGTTGGAGGGGTTTAGCCGGGAAGATGTGGATGCGTTTGCGCTGGAATCGCAGCAGCGGGCGGCGCAGGCGGCGGCAAATGGGTATTTTACGTCGCTTGTGCCGGTGTTGGGGGAAGACGGCCGTATCCTCCTTGACCATGACGAACATCCACGCCCCGAAACGACAATGGAAGGTTTGGGCAGCTTACGTGCCGCCTTCCAAAAAATGGGTGAAGCGCGCTTCAATGCCATCGCCCTGAAAAAATACACCCAAATTGACGCTATCAACCACGTTCACACGGCCGGGAATTCCTCTGGCATTGTGGATGGCGCGGCGCTGG
>JANTGY010000113.1 GCA_024762695.1 Anaerolineae bacterium | reverse complement strand
CAGTTCATGCCAAACTGAAACTCTTGCACGATGCCGGTGACAACGCCCATGGCGAAATTAATAATGAACAGTTTGCCCCAAAACTTGGTCATTTTTCGGTACACATCCTTGTTGGTGCGCACATAGAGCGTTTCCATGATGGCCACCAGGACGGAGAGACCGAGGGTTAGAGGGACAAAGAAAAAGTGATAAATGGTGGTGACGGCAAATTGCAGCCGCGCTAAAACAGTGACATCCATTTTTTCTCCTCGTTCTATGAAAGTATGCAATCAAATACTTTCACGTTGAAACTAGGTAAACCACAAAAAGTATTTTGATAAAAAATACGCTCATTCTTTGTGGTTTACTCAGGGAAAACGGGAGAACCATTGTTTTCCTAATACAAATTTCTTTCCCGTTTTCACCTAACAAAATATAAACTGTTGATTTATCGGAAAGGATTGTGAAATTTTACACACACAGGGGGCAAAAAAAATACTCCCCGATAAATTAACGCAATGTATTGCATGTTAATGCAACCTGCTACATTTAATTTTATTGCAAACTTTTGCGATAAGCAAGGAGGTTTTGTTGTTTTTTTTGCGATTGCATTGTATAATATGTTTAGTTTATACTAAACGTATTATTTGAATGGAGGAATTATGAGCGCCGAATTACTTAGAGCGCGGGAACATTTTATTCAAGGCATGAGCCGTATTAGTCATTTTTGGGGATTTTCTAAGGCGATGGGCGCCATTTATGGGGCGATTTATTTGTCCGAAAACCCAGTATCCCTTGATGAGTTGGTCGGGCAAGTTGGCGTTAGTAAGGGAGCAGTGAGCACCAATGTGCGCACGCTGGAACGGCTGGGGATGGTGCACAAGCAAATCCAGCTTGGCGACCGCAAGGATTATTACATTGCGGAGACGGATTTCTGGAAAATTGTGCGCGGCGTTTTGCGTGAACGGGAGCAAAGCGAGTTTGACCAGGCGCTGCGGACGGTGGGGGAAAGTATGGTCCTGGTTGAGGGTGTGGATGAGGATGTGGCGACGGCCGTCTTCTACCGCGAACGTATGCAGGCCATGCAAAGCTTTTTCAACAACCTCGACAATCTGGTGGGGATGCTCATCGCCCTGGAAGATTTACGTTCAAAATCGGTGCAGGGATTGTTTGGGAAGAAGGAAACGTAATTCGTCCTGCGTCTTGCGTGAAAACCGTTGACGCAGGACGCAAGACGCAGGAGAAACCATGTCACAAATTCATGTTGTTACGGGGGCGTTTGGCTATTCGGGGCAATACATTGCGCGGCGGTTGTTGGCAAATGGGTATGAAGTGCGCACGCTGACTAATTCGCTGCATAAACCGAATCCGTTTGGGGAGCGGGTAAAGGCATTTCCCTTCCACTTTGACGAGCCAGAAAAATTGACCGAGTCGCTGCGCGGAGCAAAGGTTTTGTACAATACCTATTGGGTGCGGTTTAATCATGACGGTTTTGGGTATGAAACGGCCGTAGCCAACACCCTCGCTCTCGTCAAAGCGGCCAAAGAAGCTGGCGTCGAACGCATCGTCCACGTCAGCATCACCAATCCAGCGCTGGATTCGCCGCTCGAATACTTCAGCGGCAAGGCGCGATTGGAGCAGGCATTGATGGAGTCCGGTTTGTCCTATGCTATCTTGCGTCCGACGGTTTTGTTTGGCAAAGAGGACATCCTCATCAACAACATCGCCTGGATGCTGCGTAAGTTCCCGCTGTTTGGCGTGTTTGGCGACGGCCGTTACCGGCTCCAACCCATCTACGTAGACGATTTAGCCCAAATCGCCGTCGCTCAAGGGGAAAGCCGCGACAATGTGGTCATTGACGCCATCGGCCCCGAAACCTTTACCTATCGTCAGTTGGTTGAGCAAATTGGGGCTGTCATTGGCAAAAAACGGCCGATAATCTCGATTCCGCCGTCTTTGGGGTATGCGTTGGGCTGGCTGGTGGGCAAACTGGTCAACGACGTTCTCATCACCCGCGCCGAAATCGAGGGGTTGATGAGCGATTTACTGCTTGTTGAGTCGCTGCCAGCGGGGCAAACAAGACTTACCGAATGGGCCAGGCGGAATGCTGAATCTTTGGGTCGTCGGTATGCGAGTGAGCTGGGGCGGCGGCGGTAATTGTTGCATCTTTGAAAGAAAAACGGCCGTTTGGGGGTGTATAGTGACAGGGCAAGGGGCAGACCCAATAGTGGAAGCGACGCAGACAGGCTAACAGCCGCCGCACCTCCGTTTGGCTCAATACCACAGGCAGTTTCCTGCTTTTAGGCGGGCGCGCCAACGCCAACATCGCCATTCTCGTCCCAACGTGCGCTCAAAGAAATACTTGATACCGTAAAAGGTAATAGCGCCGGCGTTGCGCGACATTTTCTTCTCATCTTTGAGATAGAGAAAATAACGGCGTAGTTCCTCTTCGCCAATCTAGTCGGGGGATTTGCCGTAATAGGCGGCCAATTGCCGAAAGGCGCGAAGAGAGGCATCTTGCGTTTTCCCAGCCAAACCGCGTGGTTGCATAGCGGCCAACATGCGCTCTCTTAAAACAGTCATGGTTATACCTCTTATAAACTAAGGAAAACGGATAAGTTTATAGAAAATATAACCTGACAAGGGGGGATTCAGCCGGGGGAGTTTCTGTGCGAAGCGCTTAGTTCAACACAGCAACAAAAAGCGCAATGCATTGTTCATGCGGCTTTCTAATTACTCCTTCAACTCCAGCCAATTGTACCCCGTGCTTGCATCCACTTTGAGCGGCACATCCAGCTTGAAGGCGTTGGACATGATGTCAATCATCAACGGTTTCACGGCGTCAATCTCGCTTTCCGGCGCTTCCAACAATAACTCATCGTGAACTTGCAAAATCATGCGAGCTTTGTAGTCGGCTTGCAGCGCATCGTGCAGGCGCAGCATGGCGATTTTGATGATGTCGGCGGCCGTACCCTGGATGGGATGGTTGACCGCTTCTCGCTCGGCGCGCAGTTCTAGTTGTTTGTTGCCTTTGACCTTGAAAATGGGGAAGTAGCGGCGACGGCCGTACAGCGTCTCCACATACCCATCTTTCTTAGCCTTCTTCTTGGTCTCATCCAAATAGCGTTGGATGCCGGGGAAACGGCCAAAATACTCCTTGATATAATTCTCCGCCTCCGACAGCGTCAATTCCGAATCGCGGGCCAGCCGGAACGCGCCCATCCCGTAAATCAAGCCAAAGTTGACCGCTTTAGCAAAGCGACGCTGGTCGTAAGTCACCTCTTCCAGCGGAACGCCGTACACGGCCGCGGCCGTTGTGCTGTGAATATCCTGGTCTTGCCGGAACGCTTCTAGCAGAGCCTCATCCTGGCTGATGTGGGCCAACACGCGCAGTTCCACCTGCGAATAATCGGCCGTCAGGAAAATCCAGCCGGGGCGGGCCACAAAACCGCGCCGAATTTGCTGCCCCACCTTGCTGCGAATGGGGATGTTTTGCAGATTGGGGTTGTTGCTGGCGATGCGTCCCGTAATCGCGCCGGTCTGGTTGAAACTGGTGTGGATGCGGCCAGTTTTCGCGTTAATCATCGTCGGCAAAGCGTCCACATAAGTGCTTTTGAGCTTGCCCAATTCGCGGAATTCCAGAATGGCGGCGATAATGCCGCTGGGATCGGCTTCTTTGAGGCTTTCGAGAACATTGGCGGCCGTGGAAAAGTGGCCGCTCTTCAGCTTTTTCAATCCTTCGTGCGGCAGTCCCAGCTTTTTGAACAATACGTCGCTCAACTGCTGTGTTGAATTGATGTTGAACGGGCTGCCGGCGATCTTGTGAATCTCGGTTTCCAATTCCAAGAGTCTAACCGCCAATTCTTGCGACATCTGTTGGAAAAAGGCAGCGTCTACGCCTATGCCTTCCTTTTCCATTGCCGACAGGACGGGGATGAGTGGGATTTCCAGATCGAGCAGTTTCTCCAGCCCTTTTTCAGCGATTTCTTCTTGCAGCGGTTCGACGAGGCGCAGGGTCATGTCGGCGTCGGCCGCGCCGTAGGGCGCGGCGTCTTCAATGGGGACTTCGGCGAAGGTTTTTTGCGCCTTGCCTTTGCCAATGAGCGATTGGATGTCGGTCATTTCCACGCCCAGGCGATGACGCGATAAATCCTTGAGTCCTTTGTGTTTGGTCGCCGGGTCGGTCAGCCATTCGGCGATCATCGTGTCAAACGTGATGGGGGCGACGGGCAGGTCGTATTTCTCCAAAATCATGTAATCGTATTTGGCGTTGTGGGCGATTTTGGCGATGGCCGGGTTGGTCATCGCCGGTCGGATGGCGTCGAGAACGGCCGTCAACGGTAATTGTCCTTCCGCTAAAGTCGCATCCCCAGCAAACAGGGCCATTTGGCCGCTGTCCGCCTGCGCCGCCTGCGCCAGATGGCCGATAGGGATGTAGTAAGCGGTCGGCGGCTCGACTGCCAGACAAATGCCCACCAGTTCGGCCGTCATTTTATCCAGCCCCGTCGTTTCCACATCAAAGCTGATGGCCTCCGCGTTATTCAGCTTTTCGACCAAATCGTTGAGCTGCGCTTGCGTTTGAACGATGACGGTCTCCGTCGGCGGCTGGCTGGTCGATTCAATTTCCACGCCGCCCGCAGCGCCGACTTTGTCCACCAACATATTGGTCAACGAGCGGAATTCCAAATCCCGAAACAGTTCCAGAACCGGTTTCGCCTCAAAATCTTGCGTCACGCACGCTTCGATGTCTAGCTGGATGGGCGCGTCGGTGACGATTTGGGCCAGCTTTTGGCTGAGATAAGCGTCATCTTTGCCGGCGGCAACCTTTTTGCCCATCGCGCCTTTGATGTCGGCGACGTGGGCATAAATGTTGTCGAGAGTGTCGTATTGGGTGAGGAGTTTGACGGCCGTCTTCGCCCCCACGCCCTTCACCCCCGGAATGTTGTCGCTGGAATCGCCCATCAACGCCTTCAAATCCACAACCTGATCGGGCCGCACGCCCATCTTGGCAATCACGCCGGGCACATCGTACACCTCTGGCGGTTTGCCGCCGCGCGTGGGCAGTTCGACGGCCGTATTCTCATCCACCAATTGCAGCAAATCCCGGTCGCCAGTGATGATGTGTACCGGCACGCCATGCGGTTTGGCCTGCTGCGCCACCGTCCCCAACACATCATCCGCCTCATAGCCATCTAATTCTAGGATTGGGATGTTTAGCGCGGCCACAACCTCTTTGATCCGCTCAATTTGCAGGCGCAGTTCGTCGGGCATCTTCTCCCGCGTGCCTTTGTATTCCGTGAAAATATCATCACGGAACGTTTTGCCCACGTCAAAACTGACAGCCAGATAGTGCGGCGGATGGTCGGCCAGAATGAGTTCCATCAAGGTGCGGGTGAAGCCATAGGTGGCGTTGGTCGGTTCGCCTTGTTTAGTGGTAAACGCCTGCAGCGGCAAGGCGAAGAACATGCGGTAGGCCAATGCGTGGCCGTCAATCAGGACGAGTTTGTGTGCGCTCATGGGTTTCTCTCTTTTTTAAAAGCGCGACACACTTATATGAAAGGCCCGAAAATAAAAAAGTAATAGGTTCTCATTCCCACGTAGGCGGGAATCCATGTTTTTGGGGGAATGGATTCCTGCCTGCGCAGGAATGACAGGGTAATTTATTACTGAAATAATTGTTCCAGGTTCATTCAAGTGTGTGGCGTCTATCAGATGTGGTTAGCGGTTACGGCCGTATTCCTCATGACTCGACACCCAATCCGACGACGAAATCGCCGCCGCCAGGGACAATTCGCCGGCCAACACCGTGCCGCCTACAATTTCGGCAAACTTTTTAACCTTGCCCTTGCCCACGCAGCCCAGCAGACCCAGACATTCATTTTGCGTTGCCAGCGCTGTGCCGCCGCCATACGTGGCTACGATTAGCGAGGGAATGGTGATCGAAATGTACAAATCTTTTTCCGGCGTCATCTCCGTGTAAATGACGCCCGCCGATGATTCAGACACATTAGCCACATCCTGCCCGGTGGCGATGAATATGGCTGTGATGGCGTTGGCCGAATGCAAGCCGTTGTTGTTGGCTCCCGACAAAATCGCGCCGACATTGGCGATGCCGCCATGATAAAATAAGCTTTCCGGCTCGACGCGCATGTGCTGGATGAGGACATCACGCTTGACGATGGCTTCGGCCGTCACCCGCTTGCCCCGCGTTCGCATTAAATTAACCTGTGACGCTTTTTTGTCCGTTGCCAAATTGGATTCCAGGTAAAAATGTTTGATGGTGGGATTATGATCGATAATCCAACTGCAAGCGGCAAAGGTAGCCCGCCCGACCATATTTTGTCCGGCGGCGTCCCCGGTGGTGAAATTGAAGCGCAGATAGGCAAATTTGCTAGCCAGGAAAGGGTCGATGTAGGACAACTTGGCCACGCTGGAAGTCTCTTCGGCGCGGCCCCGGATTTCGTCCATATTGTCGTCCACCCATTTGACAAATTCGCGGGCTTCGCGGGCGTCGGAAAAGACGAAGACCGGGGCGCGCTGCATGGCGTCGTCCACCACGCTGACTTTGACGCCGCCGCTGAGGTTGAGTAGTTTGATGCCGCGATTATAGGAGGCGACCAGGGTTCCTTCCGTCGTGGCCAGCGGGATGAGGAAATCGCCCTGGGCATGTTCGCCATGAATGGTGAGCGGCCCGGCAAAGCCGAGTGGGATTTGGGCGACGCCGGTGAAGTTTTCGATGTTGCCGCTCAAGGTGTGCGGATCGAATGAGTAGTGGGCGGTGTGGTTTAATTTTTGTCCCGTAAATTCGCCCACAAATTCCTGCCGTTGGCGGATGATGTCGTCGGCATAATCATCTTTGTTGCTGCGCGGGATGTGAATGCGTTTGTCGTTTTTCTCGGAGATGGCGTCGTCTACTTTTAAGTTTAGCGTGCCGAATGGTTTGGTCTCGAATTTGATTTCGATTTTGTGTTTGCCTTTGGGCAGATGTTCGCAGGCGGTTCTGATGTGGACGATGCGGCGCAGGGGGAAGGGGACGGCCGTTTGGGCGAGTTGGTCTAATGTGACTATTTCGCCGTCGCCGAGGTCGAGGGTTACGGCCGTTAAATCGACATCTTTTCCGCTTAATTTGATATGCTGGACGCCGGTCAGCGTCGCGTCGCTGAGCCGGTTTTTGATGGCGAACTGAACGCCGCCGTCAATGTTTTCCAGACTGCCGAATGTGTACAACTGCTTCAGTAAAAGGCTAGGGATAAGGGGCATAATTTCCTCCGTTTTGGGTTCAAATTAGATGATGCGTGAAGCGTGCGGCGTGAAACGTGAGGGCGATGCTTTACATTTTACGTTTCGCGTTGCCCAATTATACCGCTTGCGGGGGTTTAGCGGAAATTTTCGGACGGGATGGCTCAGGCGGCCGTTAAACTGGCGACCAACAGGTTTAGAGCGGTGGTCATCTCGTTTTTGCCCGTCTTGACGCCCACGTCAATGTCCAAAAGATGGCGGTAGATTTGTTCGAGTTGGGGTAAGCTAAATTGATGGGCTTGTTGGTACAGCTTTCCGGCGACAAAACTGTGCATTTTTAGCTCTTTGCTGATGGCCGGCGGGCGCAAATCGTTGTCGGCGAGTTCTTTTACCTGAATCATGAGCCGAAACTGGCGTATGATCATCGCAAACAGATAGAAGGGATCGGTTCCTTCGCTGAATTTTTGTTGCAGTAAAATCGCCGCTCTTTTCTCGTTTCGGCTGCCAATCGCATCGACCAAATCAAAAATGCTGGCCTCGGCGGCGTAGGGGCTGAGCAATCCCACATCTTTGACGGCGATTTCCTCTTCCCCTTTGTACAAGACCAGCTTTTCGATCTCGTTTTCGAGGATGCCCAAATCGCTGCCGACGTTGGCGGCTAAAATGTGGGCGGCGTGGGAGGAGATACGGCCGTTTTTTCCCTCTACTCTCTGCTTGACCCACCGATCCAACGCTCCGCCTTCAGGCAAATCAAACTGCTTCACAAAGCCCGTCTTCTCCGCCTCGGCCAACTTCACAATGCGATGTTTAACTGACAGGGCCGATGATTCCATAAACACCAACCGCGTCGTTTTCGGTAAATTTGGTAAATATGCAGCCAACTCTTTCAGGAAGGTTGTGTCTGGTTTCGTGGCAAATAATCCCGTCACAATGACGATACGCGCCTTCGCCAAAAACGGCATCGCATCACAGGCGCGATGTAGTTCGCTTAACGAAACGGCGCCTTCTAACTGGGTCGTGTTCAATTCCAGCATCGCCGGATCGCCCAGCTTGGCCGTCAGCTTGGCCAATGTTTCTTTTTGGGAGTGGGTGTCTTTGCCGTGAAAGAGGTAGAACATGGTTGCAAGTGGCAAGTGGCAGGTGGCAGGTGGCAGACATAACCTGCCACTTGCCACCTGCCACTTTTATCCAATCGTCTCAATTTTGTACGCTGTCGCTTTCAATTTTTTGCTGCCGCCGGTGAGCAGCAGTTGGAACAGGCGGGTGATGGGCGAGGGGTTGATTTTGCGGATGGATTTGATTTGCATGTCGCCCAGGTCGCCTTCGGTGGTGTATTTGGCCTGGAGATGGATGCCTAACGGCCGTGACACAATCAAGGCCACAACCACCGCCATAATCGCCGAGGGCAGCCCATTAGCCAATACGCCCCAACTCATTTTATCGCTGCGCTGCCGCTTTTGTTCCAACCCCAGGCTGGCCTGCGCCGCCAAAGTCGCCATCGTGGCGGTGGTGAGCAGCACCGTGCCGCAGTTGGGATGGACGGCCAATTCATGTTCGCCTCCCTTCATGCGTCGGTGTGCTTCCTCAACGGCGTCAATCACATCTTGTTCGGTGATGTCGCCAAAGATATTGAGGTGAAAGCCGCGATGGTCAGAATTGCCCTGCGCGCTGAATCCCTTGTGTTTGGCGCTGAGCATGTGAATCGTTGCGTGTTCCAGGCCATGATTGCGCCGTACCCGGCTGATGAGTTGGTTCGCCATAATTGTCTCCATTTACAAGTTGGGAAAGGTTATAGCACGGAAAGCGGAAGTGGCAAAGTGGCAGAATGGTCTTGCAACTTTGCGGCTTTGCAACTTTGTCAGTTGGTTTTATGATAGAATGTTGACAATTAATCGGTTATTGTAATTTGGTGAGGATTATTTACATGGCAAACACATATGTAACCACAGCTACTTTGAGGAATAAACGAACTTTAATTTTAGACGAGGCAGTGCCACATATGTCCAAACAGGTTCGCGTTACGATAGAAGAATTGCCTCAAGCTCAAATGCCCACCTCGTTTCTGGTTAAATTGCAAGCCATTCACAAAGAGTTGCATACCAGTGGCTATCAGCCGCGCGGCAAAGAGACGATAGACACCTACATCCACGAAGAACGAAATAGCTGGGGGGAATAATTGTGCGGGTTTATATCGATTCAGCCCCGATTATTTACCTTGTCGAGGGCGTTTCACCTTATGTTGATCGCTTGATACAAAGATTATCGCCTGAAGAGACGTGTCAGGTTTGCAGCGATCTGTCTCGTCTCGAATGTCGTATGAAGCCTTTACGCGATGGTGAAAAAGCGCTGCTAAAGGCTTTCGATACATATTTTGATGAGATTATGGGCGAAACTGTGCCGTTGTCGCGCATCGTCATTGATCGGGCGACAGAAATACGCGCTCGCTATGGGTTCAAAACGCCGGATGCGCTCCATTTAGCAAGCGCGGTTGTTGCCCAATGCGATCTTTTTCTTACGAATGATAAACAGTTGCAGAAGTTTAATGATATTGTTGTTGAAGTAGTTGCTGATGATTGAGTAAGTAGTAAGCGCTATTTTAATAGTTGTTATCAAACGGCCGTTCTCATCCAGAAACGGCCGTTTCTTGCCCAAAATAACTTGCTTAAAATCGAGTGACACGGTGAGACGCCAGCCACAGCCTACATGGTGTTAGAAGATTCTGTCGTAGCGGAGGCCAGGACACAACAAGTAAAGATTATAAAGACTTGTTGCGACGAATACGGACAATAACCGCTCCGCCAAACATCATAGTTAAATGAATTAAAAAACCAGTTCCAAGAACAATCAAATGCACTTTCGCCGGTAGTTGAGATCGCATCACCTAAACCTCAATTAGCCCTAAATTTTATTCCCCACCCAAAATCTCAATCTGCCCACTGCTGCCATCGAGGCGGATGCGCTGGCCGGTTTGCAGGCGGGTGGTGGCTTGATGGACGCCGACGACGGCCGGAATACCATATTCCCGCGCCACAACCGAGCCGTGCGTCATCAGGCCGCCCACTTCGGTGATGAGGCCGCCCGCCGCCAGGAAGAGCGGCGTCCAGGCCGGGTCGGTGCCGGGGCAGACGAGGATTTCGCCGGGGGCTAACTGGGTTTCATGCGGATTGAAGACGATGCGGACCACGCCTTCAACGACGCCAGGGGAGACAGGCGTTCCGGCAAGATCGCCAGTTCCATCAGTCGGAGCGCCTTCATAAATCGCCGTCCCATCGCTCAACAGCAGGTTGGGAATTTGCCGCCGCTGCTTTTCACGCTCGTAAACCGCCTGCCGTTCGCGGATGATGGCTTGCCAACCCTCTGTTTCTCCATTGGCGATGGCGTGCAACTCATCTAAGCGCAGGAAAAAGACATCGTCGGGCTGGGCTAGAATGCCCTGCGCCGCCAAATCTTCGGCGATGGTTTGCAGCGCCTGGCGCATGTGCCCAAACAGGCGGATGATGAAGAATTTGGGGCTTTCGCGCAGCCCGGCCAGGGCGCGCAGGCGGCGGGCGGCGATGGTGAATAGTTTGGCTTTGATGCGGCCGTGTTTCCTTTCTCTCAAAGCCGCAGCAATGTCGGAGACGGCCGTTTCCGCCGCCTCAGCCCCCCGCGCAAAAACCGCCTCCGGCGCCTGGTCGGGGTCGGTGATTTGCAGGTAACTTTGCACCGTACGGAAAATGGGGGCCGGATTGTCGCGCCAAC
>JANTGY010000112.1 GCA_024762695.1 Anaerolineae bacterium | reverse complement strand
GCGCCGGGTTTGAGGTCATTGACCTGGGCATTGATGTGAGTCCGCAAACCTTCATTGACGCGATCAACACCCACAACCCCCAGGTGATGGGCATGTCAGCCTTATTAACAACCACCATGCCTAAAATGAAAGTGACCATTGACGCCATGCGGGACGCTGGCGTTCTGGACAGCGTAAAAGTGATGGTAGGCGGCGCGCCGGTCACGGCCGCATTTGCCCAAGAGATTGGCGCCGATGGTTTCGCGGCCGATGCCGGACAGGCGGCGGCATTAGCCAAAACCTTTGTCGTCTAAAAATTTTTGGCGGTTGTAAAACCCGGTTTCGCTAACAAATGCCTGTTGATCGTAAAGGGAGGCGACGCCAATTTTGGCGATAAAACAAGAAAAGAGCCATACCACAACGATATGCCTCTTTTGTCGGGATAACCGGATTTGAACCGATGCTCTCGTCGTCCCGCATGGCGCGCGCTAGCCAAACTGCGCCATGCCCCGAATCGGTCAGAATTATAAAGCAAGAATGCCTGTTTTTACACTTGATTGGCCTGGTTGACTGATCAATCGCAGAATTCGCTGTGGAGAACGTAGAGAGACGCGGAGATTTCTCCTATAATTCCCTTCGCGATCTCCGCGCGCTTCGCAGTTGGATAAGTTTTGTCAGTCAATCAGCTTTGAACCATTAAGCTGCCGGGCTTGATAACGATTGAAGTGATAAAAAGCGGCAATGACCAGGGCATGGGCGATACGGCCGTCTTCCGTCATCTTCCTTATCTCCGCCAAATCTGCCTCCTCCACCGCAATATCTTCCGCTCCATCAAATTGGGGAGCTTGCACCCGGCGCGCATTTAACGCCAGATAGGTGTGGCATTTATTGTTTAGAAACGCCGGATTGGGTTCCACCGTGCCAATGTGGATAACCTCATCTGCCACATAGCCGGTTTCTTCCATCAGTTCGCGCCGCGCGGCCACCGACGGGTCGCCATCTTCCAAATCCACAATACCGCCGGGAATTTCAATAGTGACCTGGCCCGTTCCATGCCGGAATTGATGAATGAGAACAACTTTCCCTTCTGCCGTTACGGGAATGACATTGATCCAATCATTAGAATCGAGTACAAAAAAATCATGTTCGCGCCCTGTGCGCGGCGACAAGCGCTTGTCGCGCCACACAGTAAAAATTCGATAATCGGCCAGCTTCTCGCTGGCAAGTTTCTGCCATTTTTTAACCATATTGAATCCTGTTTTCGGTTATTGGTTTTAGTTGATGGTTGTCAACCGTTGAATTGCGTCGCGGGCGCTGGCGAAGGCGATTTCAGGCAAATCATCAAGCGCAAAGAAGCCAGCATCGGCAGCGTCGTCACCGGGGTGCAACTCGCCGCCTAGCAGCCGTGCACGGTAGAGGATAAAAATAGAAGCGCCGGGGCCAGTCGCCCCGGGGTTGAAGTAAACGTCAATCAAATCTTCTATTTCGACGTGCAAATTGGTTTCTTCCAGGGCTTCGCGCACGGCCGTTACCTTGGGATCCTCGCCTCTGTCTAAAAACCCGGCCGGCACGCTCCATTTTCCTTTTTGCGGCTCCACGCGCCGTTGAATCAGCAGCAATTTACCTTTATTGACCACAAAAACGCCCACGCCGACTTTGGGATCGGTGAAGTAGATGTAGCCGCATTCAGGGCAAGTGCGGCGCGGTTTATCGTACACCAATCGGGTGATTAACGGCGCAGCGCAATGCGGACAATAAGCAAATTCTTCGGGAGCGGGATTAGGGGCGACAGATAGTTCAGGCATAGTTGGGGGAGATAAAGGCTGGCCGCCAGTAGTTTTCATTTAGAATTGACGGCGCGTATAAATAATGACCGCGCCCAACATAACGAGCAGCGCGCCCAGACCAATTTGGAGTAATCTCAATCCGCTGATGGGCGGGGAGGCTAGCGGTTGAGGTTTCGGCACGGCCGTTGCCATTTCCACAACCGCGACATCGGGCGCTTGTGGAGTATTGGGTACGGCCGTCGCTGCGCGGACTGGCGAATCCGTTGCCGTCGCCGGTCGGGGAATGGTGGATTTCGTCGCTGTGTCCGCCGTCAGCGCATTGGGCGACGGGGCAGGCCGAGGCGTAGTTCCGCGACCGTCTTCGTCAACAGCCGCCTCTGTATCAAATTCTGCGTCGGCAGCGGCGTCAGATGTTTCTAATGTCGTTGCCGCAGGCGCGGCTGCCATTGGTTCTTCGGCCGCTGGTTCACCCTCGGCCGTTTCGACATCCATCTCTTCCTCTGCTGCACCCAAAGCGGCCGTCTCAGCAAGCGGCTCTTCAGCCGCTGGCGCGTTAGCCGCAACCTCTTCTTCGGCGGCGGGTTCTTCGACAGTTACTTCTTCAACAGCTTCTTCTGCGACAACCCGCGTGACCACGACTTCTACTGCTTCTACCTCTTCGACGACCGTTTCCGTTACAACGCGCGTCACTTCCACTAGAGCAATGTCTTGCGGGGCGGCGGCTTCCATTGGCGCCATTTGTCCAACCATAAACAGGTCGGCGCCCAGCGCGAGGATGAAGAAGATGGCCGTTAAAACGGCCGCTGTTTGCATGACCGGGTAGAGTTGGAAAAGGGGTTGGCGTTGGGGACGGCCGTAAACAGCCGGATCAAGCGTAAAATTGCGCGGAACCCGACGGCGCGGCAGTTGGCGAAATTGTTCCTTCAGCGCGCGCCGCTGCGCCAACTCCGTCTGCAATTCAGAGTCTTCTGCCAGCAAACGTTCAAACTGCCGCCGCGCCTTTAGAGAAAGCGCGTCATCGAGGTAGGCGTTTAATGCCTCCTCGCGCTTCTCATCCGCTGATTTCGTCAAATTCCGCAAATAATCAAACATCGTTCTACAACTAATTTCTCGTGCGTCATGCGTCTTACGTCTTGCCTTATTGCCGACGAAAGACGTGGGACGTATCCTGTTTTACGTCGCTCCTTCACTTCCTAGACGATACGCCGCTGGTAAAAGTTCCGCTATGCCTTGCAAACAGTCGCGCAGTTTGCGGCGCGCCCGGCTGATGCGCGATTTAACCGTTCCCAGAGTAGAGGCGGTGATTTGGGCAATTTCATTGTAATCATACCCTTCGATGTCGCAGAGAACGGCCGTAACCCGCTGATCATCTGGCAGCCCTGCCAAACAATCCTCAATCGCCTGCGCTAACTCAACACGCTGCTGCTGGCCTTCCGGCCCCGTTTCGGGGCTGCGTAAAAAAGCCGGCGCTTCATTCTCATCCGTAATTTCTTCCAGAGAAGATTGCGGTCGCCTTTTGCGGCGGCGCAGCTCATCATAACAACGATTAGTCACAATGCGCATCAGCCAGGATTTGAAACTGCCGCCCCGAAATCGATTCAGCGATTTGTAAGCCGAAATAAACGCATCCTGGGTCATATCTTCAGCCGCTTGAGGCTGTCCCATGATGCGATAGGCGATGTTGTAGACCGCTTCCTGGTAATGAATAACCAGTCGGTTAAAAGCGGGCACATCCCCTTTTTGGGCTTGTTTGATGAGAGCGGTTTCGTCCATCTCTGGTTATTGGCAGTTGGTCGTTAGTCGCTGGTTACTAACGATCAGCTACCCGTCGTCAGCAACCCATTTTCATTGACAGAAAAGACGCCTTGATTTATACTCCCCACCGTCTTAAAAATTCAGCCAGCCGAAGTGGCGGAACTGGCAGACGCGCACGACTCAAACTCGTGTTCCCTCGGGAGTGTGGGTTCGATTCCCACCTTCGGCATCCGTCGGGCGGCGTTCCAAAGAGCGTCGCCCGCCCAGCATTATATGCCCCCACCAGGGGCAGGGCAAATTAAAAGAGGCGCTCCCGGTGAGCGTCTCTTTTTTTATTATATTTATGGCTCTGTTGCAAAAACTGTTACTTCTCATTTTGGGTTTGGCGTTGGGCATAGGGCTGGGCTTATACCTGGGCTGGGTCGCCTGGCCGACTGAATTCACCGACGCCAACCCCTCCATTTTGGTTGAAAATTACCGGCAAGACTACGCCCACATGGTCGCCGACGCCTATGCGGGCGATGGCGATTTGACGGCCGCGCAGCAGCGCATCGCCAGTCTGGGGGGCAACAGTCAGGCGTTTTTGTTATCGGTGACGCTGGATGCGATTTTATTAGGCCAAAACGAGGCTGAAATTCGCCGCCTGGTGCGCTTGTCGGCTGATTTGGGGCTTTCATCCCCGGCGTTTGGCCCATATTTGTCGGTTGATGGGGACGCTCCATGAGCCGTCGTCATCGTTCTGTTAACGGCCGTTCCGCCGCCGCGCCGCGCAAAAAATTCTCGAACGCCAGCCTGATATTGTTGGGGTTAATTTTGGGGCTGGCCGGCGCTTTGTACTACGCCTGGGTTGTCGCCCCCGTCGTCTACGTCGATGCCAGTCCCTCCCGCTTAAGCGACGAGCACAAAGCCGAATACATCTTTTTGGTCAGCCAAAGCTATGCAATTAACGAAGATTGGCCGCTGGCACAGCAGCGTTTAGCCGGATTGGACGATCCGGCCGCCGTCCAAACGGTGACGTCTTTGCTGGAAACGTATGTACGCGAGCAACGGCCGTCTGACCATATCGCTAATCTGGCAGTTTTGGCGCGGCAGTTAGGCGGGGAAGCGCCGGTCATCGCCCTGTTCGCTCCCACGCCGCTGGCCGACGAACCCCCAACAGCAACGGCCACCATCACGCCCCCTTCGCCCCCGGCGGCAACGCCCAGCCCTACTCCGCAGCCAACCATTACGCCGCGTCCCACGGTTACGGCCGTGCCCACATCCATCCCCGACCCCACCGCGCAGCCCACCTACCGCTTACTTAACCAGCAGCAGCTTTGCGCCGATGACGCCTCCACGCCGCAAATCGAAGTCGTCACTCTGGACGCCCTGCTAGAGCCGCTGCCAGGCATTGAAGTTCTCGTAACCTGGGACGGCGGGCGCGATCGTTTCTTCACCGGCTTCAAGCCTGCACAAGGCGAAGGGTATGGCGATTTCGCCATGACGCCCGACACCTCTTACACCGTTACGCTGGCCGACGGCAGCCCGGAAATCAGCGGGTTGCGAATTGAATCATGCGATAATGGGGAAATAAGCGGTTGGCGGCTCACCTTTCAGAATTTGATTTTACAACCTGAATCGCCCGAACCCTAGCCTGGAAACAGGACGCAGATTAACGCTGAACATGCAAATTTCTGGCCTGAAATAGCAAATTTTCTGCGTCAATCTGCAGAATCTGCGTCCCAAAAGTTCTTTTTCCAACAAGCCATTAGGCCAAAACAACCGAGACCAATTTATGCAGCCCCTGCTCCTGAAGCCAAAGGCGGGTACGCGACCGCTCACTGGCATGAGGGATGCGGGCCACAGGAACGCGCGCCAGTTGAACGCCTTCGACCTCGCCATGCAATTCGTTAATCACCGGCATCAGTCGGCGTGAATCCAGGCCCATTTGACGAGCGGCAGAGAAGAATGTGTCCAGGTGCATGTTATCAACGGCCTGGCCAGATGTGACGGTAAAAATCGCGTTGGCCCGCTTCATGCCGGCAACGGCCAGCGGGGTCAAATATGAACCGAGATCGAGAACGACATGATAGCCGTTTGACGACAGGAGATCGAGAATGGGAACCAGCGAATCGGCCTGTGGCATTTCTGACGGTTGAATGAAATAACCGGGGGCGGGAATGACGCGTAAATTGGCGCGATGTTGTTGGGTAAAGCGCAAAACTGTGTCCAGCGTTACGGTTTCGGATGAGTCGTTAAGCAATTTGGCGATGTGGCGCGCGGTGTAGAGTTTGAGCATGGGAGCCACGCCCCCCAATGGTAAATCGAGATCTATCAGCACAACTTCCCCGCCTTCGCCCAGGACGAGGGCTTCGCTAAGTTGAATAGCCAGGGTGGTGACGCCCACGCCGCCTTTGGGGCTGTAGAGGGCGACGACACGGCCGTTTGCTTTTTCCGGCGTTTTCTTCACCGGACCAATGCGTCGTAACACGGCCGTCACATGGGCCATAAACTCATCGGCCTGAAACGGTTTAGCCAGATAATCGTCGGCGCCCATCTTAAAGGCGCGCATTTTGTCTTTTTTGCTGGAGAGGGCCGTAAGAAAGATGATGGGAATGGACGCCAATTGGGGGTCGCTTTTGATGGCGGCGCACACTTCAAAGCCGTCCATGTCGGGCATCATAATGTCTAAAATTATCAGGTCTGGCTTCTGCGTCCGCACCGCCTCTAGCGCGCTTGGCCCATCTTTGGCCATGATGGTCTCAAACCCATGCCGTTTTAGCTGATGCTCCACCAGGTAACGAATGGTAAATTCGTCGTCAACAACAAGTACCTTTGCCCCTTCCATTGTCTTCCCCTAAATGCGACCAAACTCTTTAGCTAACTGCGCTACCGATAAATGAATGAGCGTAGGACGGCCGTGCGGACAGGTATGCGGACTTTGACACGCCTCCAGTTGGCGCACCATCGCTTCCATCTCAGTTGTGGAGAGCGTTTGTCCCGCTTTTACGGCGGCCGTTTTGCACACCCGTAAAATAATCTTGGCCTCGATTTGCTCTTGCAGCGGCGTATCGCCCCGCTCCAAATCGTCCACAACAGCTTGCAAGGCGCGGGCCGGATCTAACTTGGATAGAATGGACGGCACGGCGCGCACCATGAAGGCATTGGGGCCAAATGGTTCAATTTGGAAACCCAACTGGGCCAATACGTCTAGTTTTTCGGCTAACAATGTGGCTTGCGGTGGGGAGAGGTGTACGGCCGTTCCCGCCACCAAACCCTGCGAAGCGACCGTATCCTTGTCCCGCGCCGCCATGAACTGCTCATACAAAATCCGCTCATGGGCAGCGTGTTGATCAATTAAAAACAAGCCATCCGGCCCTTCGGTGATGATGTAGCTGGCTCCAACTTGCCCGATGATGCGCATAATGGGCAGCTTTTCGCCGCCCAGATTGGCCGGCAGCGGCGGAGTGGTTCTGTCGGCCTCGTTTTCGGCCGTTGGAATCGGCCAGTCTAAATCAAGCTGGCCCTGCTCGTCGCGCCGCGTAAACGCATCAAAATTGAGCGCGCCGCCCCAGCCCGGCGATGTCTTTTCCGCGCCGCCCGCCGTCCAGGCGCTCATGCCCCGAATGGGCGAATCGGCGACCAGCGTTTGGCGCGCCGCCCGCTGCACCGCGCCAAAAACAGCATTACGATGGCGAAAACGCACCTCAGTTTTAGCTGGATGCACATTTACATCTACTTCTTCCGGCGGCAAGCTGATGAAGAGAACGCCCAGCGGATAACGGCCGGTCGGCAGCAGGGTGTGGTAGGCTTGAATGACGGCATAGGTGAGGCTGTTGTCTTTGATCCAACGGCCGTTGACAAACAATGTAATCTGGCTGCGATTCGCCCAATGCAAACTGGGCGGCCCGACGAACCCTGTTACGGTGAGCGGGTGAACAGGGGAGCGGGCAACAGCGCTCTCCCCTGTCTCTGTCTCTATCTCCAAAAGCTGGCGCGCCGTTTCTGGACCGTAAACGGCGACCAATACATCGCGCAGGCTGCCGCTGCCGCTGCTTTGAAAGGTAACACGATTGTCATGCGTGAGCCGGAAACGAATGTTAGGATAAGCCAGCGCGTAGCGGGTGACAAATTCATCAATCAGTCGCTTTTCTGTCGTTACGCTTTTGAGAAATTTGAGGCGGGCCGGCGTGTTGTAGAATAAATCTTCGACGGCGATGACCGTGCCTTGCGGCGCGCCGACCGTGTCGCGGCTGGATTTGTGGCCGCCCTCCAACTGTAAGCGCGTCCCGGCCGTTTCGCCGTCGGCGCGGCTGACGATGGTGACGCGGCTGACGGAGGCGATGGCCGCCAGCGCTTCGCCGCGAAAACCAAGGGTGATGATGTGGTTCAATTCATCGGCTGATTGTAGTTTGGAGGTAGAGTGGCGCAAAAAGGCGGTTTCCAGTTCGGCGGTGGCGATGCCTTGCCCATCGTCGGCAACTTGCATGAGCTTGCGGCCCCCTTCGCGCACGTCTACGTTTATAGTGGCGGCTCCCGCGTCTATGGCGTTTTCGACCAGTTCTTTGACAACGGAAGACGGCCGTTCCACGACTTCGCCCGCCGCGATTTGCGACGCTAATTGATCAGACAAGAGTTGAATCGCCATAGCCGGGTAATTGTACCACAACCAAGGTCGGCAAGTGGCAGGTTTGAAGTGGAAAGTTTGCAAGTAGGCAAGTAGCAGGTAGGCAGGCGTGCAAATTGAGAGCAGTAAGTGGGAACGAGCGAGGCGCAACTTGCGCGAACGTCGCTTGTTATTATATTTGTGGTTCACTTGCAAACTTGCATACCTGCACACTTTTTATAGGAGTATTATGCCTTTTACGCCAACTTATCCAGTTCCTGAAGAACGCAAACCATACACGTTGATAGCCGATCAAAATGAGGGAAACGGCCGTATCGGTTGTCTGATGCTGCACGGCTTTATGGGCAGTCCATACAGTTCTCGTCCAATGGCCGACTATTTGGTTACGCAGGGCATTACGATGCACTGCCATCTCCTATCAGGACACGGGCATTGGCCCGACAAACTGTATAAAGTGCCCCATCAACGCTGGTTAGAAGAGGCTGAGGAGGGCTTAGCCCGCATCCGCGAGCTGGCCGACGAGGTGTTCCTCATCGGCCATTCAATGGGTACGGTGATGGGAGCGCACCTGGCAACTAAATACAAAGATATTCGCGGCATGGTCATGTTGACGCCGCTGTACGACATTCCCGACAAGCGATTGAGCGTCATGCCGTTCCTGCGCTATGTCATGCCCTGGTTCTACCCGCACATGCTGCCTAGTATGCATGACTTGATGAAACAGCGGGTTTTGGACTTTGATCCGACATTAGATTTGGATGATCCAGCGGTGCAGGCGCAAATACCCAAAATGACGCGCGTCCCAACGTCTGGTCTGGCTGAGATGATAAAAATGGTGAAATACGGCCGTCAATTTTGGTCGCAATTAACCTTGCCCGTACTCATCTTCCAGGGCGGGGACGACCCGGCCGTGCCTTCGGAAACGATGGCGAAGATTTACAACCTGCTGCCCAGCAAGCACAAGGAATTAAAAACTTTCCCCAACGCCGGACACGAGTTAATGCGGCCGTTTGAACCAGTTCATACCCAAGTGTGGCAGCTTATCCGCGATTTTTTCCGCAAGTATGCGCATTCTGCGTAACGGCCGTGTCCAAAACAAAACGCAGGTTGACGCTGATTTTTATCGGCGTCAACCTGCACATTTCCATTAATGTTTATGCGCTAATGGAAGATAAACAATTAAATCGGCTATAAACAATTCATCCTGTCATGCCTGCGAAGGCAGGCATCCACTCTGGCAAAAGCATGGATTCCCGCCTTCGCGGGAATGACAACCTATTATTATTTTCTGAACCTCCATAAGCGCAGTTCATCGTCTGCCAATTAATCGCGCAGAACAAACGGCAAATACACATAATGTCTGATGACAATTGTGTGATTGTTAGTCGTTGATCCAGCCCCGTTTTCGACAGTCACCGTAACGACTTTATCCCCGGCCGTATCCCAATTGAAGCTGACGGTATCGGTTAAACTGCTGGTAACATGCACCACATCTGCCTCTCCGGGCGTCTGCCAGGTGTAGGTGAGCGGCAGCGTTGTGGAAATGGGGGTAACGTCAGCCTCAAAGCTGTAATCTACGCCCAGCGTGCCTGTCAGGATGCCGGTGACGGTAACGGCCGTTGGCGATTCAACAGTTTCAACAATTTCGATAGTGTGCGTATCGACCACCGTCCCGGCGCTGTTGGCCGCCGTTACCGTAATGGTTTGCGTTCCCGCCGCAGGCCAGCTAAAGGAGACGGTATCGGTTAGGCTGCTGCTGTTAGCCAGCACGACTGGCGTTTGACCAGTCGCCTCCCAGGTGTAGGTGAGCGGCAAGGTGGTAAAGAAGGGGGTAACGCTGGCTTCAAAATCGTAACTAACGCTAACATCGCCTGTAACCGGGCCGGAAATAGCGATGGCCGTTGGCGGTTCAATAACGGCCGTTTCCGTAATTTCGATGGTGTGCGTATCCGTCGCTGTGCCTGCCCGATTTTCGGCCGTTACCGTGATGACTTGCGTTCCCGTCACGGGCCAGCTAAAGGATACGGTGTCGATTAAACTGCTGCTGTTGGTTCGCACAATGGGCGTTTGACCAGTTGCCTGCCAGGTGTAGGTGAGCGGCAATGTGGTGGAGATGGGGGCGACGTTGGCCTCAAAATCGTAGCTGACGCTCATTTGTCCCTGGGTCGGGCCGGCAATGGCAACGGCCGTTGGCGTTTGAGTGACCGTCAGGGCAATTTCATGTACATCAATCACCGTCCCCACGCTATTTTCGGCCGTGACCGTGATTGTTTTTGTCCCCCCCACCGACCAGTTAAACGATACGGTATCGGTCAGGTTGGCGCTGCCGGCAACGACGACTGGCGTTTGATCGGTCGCTTCCCAGGTGTAAGTGAAGGGCGTCGTGGCATACAAGGGGGTTACGGCCGCTTCAAAATCATAATTGACACCCGTATCGCCTGTAGTTGGCCCGCTGATGGCGACGGCCGTTGGCGCGAAATCCCAAACATAGTCAGAAACCTCGCCGTCGGAAGCCGGCCCTGTGGCGGCAACGCCGCTGCCGCTGGTCAGGCGGAAGCGCGCTTTACATGCGCCGGCGCTAACACAAGGCGCGGTTCCCGGAATCGTCACGGCAATGTCTTGGGTTGTGCCATTGGAAACGGCCGTGTCCGTCAAAATCTGGTCGCCGCCGTCAAAAGCGCCATCCATATCCCAATCCACCCAGCCGTTCAAGCGGCAAGGCGGTGTCGAACAACCGGCAACCGTCGCATCTATCAGTCCATTGCTTGTCCCCAACGTCCAGGCCGCATTGGCATCGCGGACGACGCCGTCATCATTGCCATCATCCTGAGCTAGATCGAAATTACTGTCGGCATCCCAGGCGCTGCCCA